>NZ_QSQJ01000065.1:0-7888 GCF_003436715.1 Prevotella sp. TF12-30
TTGTTCTTCTTGATATGGTTGATGGAGTATTTTTGCGAGGTGTTGAAGCGCAGGCGTTCTTCGTCGATAGGAGCGTCAAGCGATGGCACCGATACCCATGATGGAAGGGAGGCAGGAGCCAGACGATTGCTGTAAGATGCGAGTTGGTTAAGTGCATAGCCTAGATTTTTGCCTGTTCTGTCGTATTCTGCATCATACATCATCTGTTTCTTCTTGCCAATTTGCATGATATTGATGCTTCCGCCTACGTGGGATGGATGCCCTACGAGCATGTAAGGCTTGAGGGTGGGCATCAGTTTGTCGCGGGCACTATCTTTCAGGGCGATGTTCATCGCTACATTATCCGTAAAGGTCTTGTTCTGGAGCGCCTTGATAGGCTGGTCATGCTCGATGACTTCGGCCTTTTTCACATCTTTTGCCTTGATGTTCTCCTCTAGTTGGTTATATTTGCCACCGGTCAGGTCGAGACCTTCTACTGTGAATCGATTGATGGGCTTACCATTGTAATTGATACGACCATTCTTCTCTATATCCACGCCTGGCAGCTTTTTCAATACATCCTTCAGACTGTTGTCCCGTTCGTTGGCAAAGCGGGTGAGGTCGAAAGATATGGTATCCCGCCCTGTGATACGAGAGCCTTTTACTTGTACTTCCTTCAGGACAAAAGCTGTTGAAGCCATACTGATGATGGTTTCTTTTCCCGATGAAATCGATGTTTTTGTCTTTTTATACCCCATAAACGTGGCCTGCAGTTTGTCGTTGGCTTGCTTTTCGGTGATAGGTAGCACGAAGGTTCCGTCCTCCTTTGTTTTTGTAAACTTCAAGGGCTTTCCATTGCGGAGCAGCGTGATGGAGACGTTGGCCAGACGGTTATGGGTCAATGAATCTTCTACATAACCATGAATCCCGCTAGTAGTGTTATTGTCATCGAGTAAGATAGGAGTGTTTCTCTTGCTCTGCATCGCCATTGGGATGCAGAACAAGAGAAAGATAGCGATAAAACTGATAATTATTCTCTTCATAATTCGCCTTTTTCTATTTATCTGTTTGCAAACCTTTTAGTTGCTCCTTTACTTTCGCTGTAAGTTTAGCTTTTTCCTTTTCATCCTTCAACTTATCAGCTTTTGCCAAGAACATCTGGAGATAGAGTTTTGCCTGTGGCTTCATCTTGGCTCCGATATACATTTGCGCAGCATTGTAATAGTTGTGAGGATCGTCCTCGTCATCATATTCGATGCACTGGGCGAAGGCATGACCTGCATTCTCGTATTCCAACTTATAGTAATAAAGCTCAGCAAGTTGCTGGTTTACATATAGTCCACGACTGCGAGGGTAAGCCACGGTTATAGACCGTTCCAGGTTGATGATGGCGTGTCTTGCCAGGGTTTCCTTTTCCACGATGTTCTTAGTCTGTTCGGAAATCTTCTTGCAAGTCATGCCCAAGTAGAAGAGACAGTTCATATTTGGGTTGTCTTTCTTCATCTCTGCCGCCTTGTTCAGATAGGTATAGGCTTCTCGGTACTTTTCCAAGTTATAATAGCACAATCCTATGACGAGGTTAGACTCAAAATTGTCGAATCCATCGGCTATAAGCTTCTTGTATCTAGGGATGGCTTGCTCGTATCTAAGCTGTAAATAGAGTGAATAGGCAAGCTCCTTGTTGATGAGAATATTCGTGGAGTCACGTTTTTCAACATACGACAAGGCGAATGCTGAAACGCTTTCAGGCTCCCCATGGTTGTTCCATTGCTGAAGTAGGGTGGCAAATACCTCCCCGTCGTATGGGTATTTGTCATAGATAGTCATGCCATATAATTCTACCTTTTTTTTATCGCCAAGATTAAGATAGGAATAGAACATCATGCGCAAGTCTTCATGGTTGAGACTGTCGTTAGGAATGCTATCCATGCAGGCGATGCACTTCTTGTTGTCGCCACGAAGACGATAGCAAGAAGCGAGCTTTCTGAGAACATTCAAATCGTGTGGATGCTCATTGATATATTGTTGGTAATAGGTGATGGCATGGTACGAGTCATGCTCGTTCATGCAACTGTCGCCCTGCAGTATCAAGTGTTGGATGGGAGTCTGCTCTTTTTGGGCTGATATTCCGATGATTCCAAGGAATACCAAACAAGTGATGAATAAATATCTTTTCATACTTATATTGTTCGTTTGTTGTTATGATGTAGAATACAATCAGTTAATCGAGCTGGAGTTACTCCAGCTCGATAGGGTTGCCCTTGTTGCTTCGGTTTAGAGCCTTGATGGCACCTTCGGGTAATTTCTTAAACGTAAATCCAGTTTTTCTCACTGTTGCTTTGAGTGCTTCTGCGCCATCAAATTTATGCTTAGCCTCTCTTAACTCTTTCTGTGTTACTTTCTCTCTTGCCTTTTCCGTGAAAGTTATGCTTTCGGTCCCATTCAATGTGCTCATACCGATAGCATTGAATATGTATTGTTTGTTCTGGTCGTAAGCAAGTAGAACAAGACCAGGCAGTCCGGAAATTTTCCAAGGTCCTTCGCTTATAGGTATGTCTTCTGAGTACCAGGCATACCAGATTCTGCCTTTGAAGAATGCTTTTGCCAACAGGCATTTATAGCCAATGATGGTAGTTGTGCTATCTGGGATAAGCTGCCAGTTTGGCACCTCTAATTGTTCTGTACATTGGTAATAGTTACCAAGGACTTTATCCAGTAAAGTGGTTTGCCCCTTTGATGGATAGTTCTTGTAGAATTCCCAATGGATTCTGCCACCTCTAGGAATTTTACTCATGTCATATTGCCCCGTCTTAGCTTGTTCATCCATGATAGAATCGGATATTTGCTTTGTTCTATCATAGAAATGAGTTGTCTTGCTACCGATGTCAAGTCGCATTTCGCTCTCCCAATAGTTGTAGGGAACTGTTGTGGTATCTGGTACCATTTTCCCATTGTAGGTGATGCGATAGTTTACCTTGTCAATATTGACCACTTTCTCATTTTTGTTGCCTTTCTGAGCATTCAAGCTGCATACTGTGAGTATGGCTGCTAATAATAATGTTATTCTTCTCATAGTCGTTTGATGTTTAGAATTTCGGATGCAAAGGTAATACAAATGATAGAAATAGCCAAATCGGAATTACACGTCAGTGAGTACAGATATGTTGATAACGAGAGAGTTACAATCAGAAAAAACTTAAAATACAAGCTTTTTGTAATGCTTCGATAAGTTAATGGAGTAAAGCGAAAAACTTATGGGAGTGCTTATCTGATGATGTCTTCGAACGACTCAGCTCCAGTGTCACTCTTGATTCTCGACTTTCTTACCCTGATATTCGAGAGAGAGTATTGCAGGATTTGCATCACTTCCTCATCGCTCTTGCCGATATGGTAGAGGATGCAGAAGAGGCTTTGTGATGGATTCAAGTCGTAGTTCTCCAATCGTTCGCTATACTTCTCGTCTATCACCTTGAAGCTAGCGAGAAGTTGTCGGATGCCTTGCTTACCTATCTGGCTGATGTTTTGATTTTGTATCGTCATCGAATAATATACCAAGCCTTGGCTGATGTCTGTGAGCTCGGTAATTTGAGCCTTGTATTCTTCGATGTCCTTGTCACGACGTTTCAGTTTGCGAAGCTGGGTGGTGATTTCGTGGTTTAATAGTTCGCATTGTTCCGATAACGAAGAGTTCTCCACATCTTTTAACTGGTGCAGTGACTCATGCAAGTTTTTTATAGTTTGGTGAGCCTTTCGGATTCTGGAAATAGAGAGGTAAGTCATCGTCAGGAGAATGATGAGCACGATGATGATTCCTACAAATATATAGGTCTTAACCTTTTCATAGCGATAACGGGTGTTACCACCCTCGTACATCAGTTTTACTTGCTTTTCCTTTCCTGAGTTTTCGTCTTTGACAAGCAAAGGAGCTTCTTGTCGTAATTCGTGGGCAACACGGTTTGCCATGAGCGTATCTCCTTTTTGTAGGGAGAGGAAATATAAGGGGAGATAATACTTATATCCTAAAGCAAAGGAATAGGATCCCCATGTATTTAGGCGTTCTTGATCTATGCTATAGTTTTCTTTGATATGCTGCGTGGCGAAGGCATGGGTTTCCTCGCTGTTTCTTGTGAGCAAGCGATAGAAATCGATGTTGTTGTCATATTTTACCCCGTGATTGTCTTGCGCTTTCTTTGCATAGCTTATCAAGATGGAATCAGGCACATTGCCCCTGTCCATCAAGGCTTGGAAGTAATGATAGTACATGGGTCCCAAGGTACTGTCCTTGTTCTCTTTGATTTGATTGGCAACTTCGAAAGCTTGGTTGGCAAGCTCCTGATCTTGGTTGTTGATGCTACGATAGAGTAGTGCCCAGGCACGGTAGCGGATATTGTTGGTTTGGCGAGCCTCGTCTTCTAACTGTACGGTGTAAATGTTTTGGTGGGTAATGCGACACAATATGTCGTACATATCCAGCTTCTCCTTTTCTCTCATGTTGCTATCGTAGGCGATGGCCTGTGAGAACCATTTGATGGCTTTTGCGGTATCTCGATAGTTGTTGAGTATCGAGGCTCCCTTATAATATAAGGAACGTGCAAGAAGGGGTTCATCCTTTTCGTTCACGAAGATGTTGATGGCATCGTCTATGTCGTTTTCTTTATAGATGTAACCATTGAGTTGATACTCTATCTTGGCAGTTAAGAGCTTATAGTAGCCTTTGTTGTCGTTGCTGTCAGCACGAGAGAGGAATACCTTAGCTTGTGCTGGGTATTCGTCGGCAAGGTCGTCTATCTCAGGGAAGGATAGGCGATATCCTGAGTCCATGCAACTGGCGAGAACGGCTAGCTGCATGATAGTGAACAGAAATATGATGATTTTCTTGCTTGTATAAATCATATTGTTATCGTCAAATTATCAACTTTACATTTGTTGTTTCAGAAATCTTTTTGCAAAAGTACAATAAATTGTCGATAAGAACAAGAAAATAAGCTTTCTATTTCAGATTTTTGTAGAAACTCGCAAAAATCTGAAATGGAAAGCCTTTGAGATGTCCCTATCGCTCGATTGGATTGAAGACACGTTTCCTCGCTTTTGGTTTGATAGGTTTTCCATTCTCATCTGTCCACTTTTCATCTCTTAGCATCTCGCTTCCATCGTCTCTCAGCTTGATTTTGGTGAGGTCAGACTGGGAAACTTTCTCTGCCTCTTCGGGCTTGGCGTATTTGAGAGCCTCCTTGCCTTTCAGGTCTTCCAGCCCGATGGCGTTGAGATAGAATTGTTGCTGTGCATCGTAGGCACGGAGTATGAGACCAGGCAGACCGCAGAGTTTCCAAGGACCCTCTGACACAGGGATATCCTCAGCATACCAAGCTAACCAAGTTCTTCCCTTGAAGTTGGTCTTGGCGAGTTGGCAATGATAGCCGATGATGGTTGTAGTGCTGTCTGGGATGAGTTGCCAATCAGGAGTCTCGGCCTTTTCGATGCAGTGATAGGTTCTCAAAGCCCACGAATCTTGAAATAGGGTCTGACCGTTCTTTGGGTAGTTTTTGAGGAATTCAAAGTCCATGCATTTTACCGGCTCGGCTTTTCTTAGATCAATGACACCGCCTGAAAGTATCATTTGTAAGACTTGCTGTTCCCATTGCTCCTTGGACTGGTTATAGAAGTGAGTGATGTTGCTACCGATGTCGAGTCGCATCTGTGCCTTGCGATAGATATACGGCATTTCTGTGGTGTCGTTCACCTGTTTTGCATCGTAGGTGATGCGATACTTCACTTGGTCGAGGGTGAGCGTGTCCACGCCCGATCTCATCTGTGCTTTTGCGGTCAGGCTGCCTAAGGCGAGGATGGCTGCAAGAATCAATGTAAGTTTCTTCATGTTCTCTATTTATTTTTTGATGCTTATTTACGAGTAAGACGCAGAGATAGGGAAAAGGTAAACAGAATAATGACGGTCAGTTGGATTATCTGAAGCAGAAGTAGTCTATGTAAATAATACTCTAGAACGAGGCAATCTAGAAGAAACACCCGTAAAATGGGGAAAGAAGAGATTGAAAATCTTCCCTTAAGAGATATTCTCACCAGACTTAACCTGTAAGGATATCTCTTCGTAGATTTCGCGGCATCTCTTTTCCTTCATTTTATTCTTTACGCCAACGGCTATCATATCCTCTACGGTCGGATGCCCAGTTCCATTTACAGATGTTGCGTGTTCACCATTATATCCCTCGGTGCAATGGGTGAGGTCGTAGGCTGGGGCTAAATGCCAATGCCATTTGCCATCGCTCTCTTTCTGAACCAAGAAAGAGAAGTTCTTGCAGTGGTCGTCCTTGTTGTCCATTATGTAATTAAAAACCATACGGCGGAACATCTCTTCTACATCCTCTTGGCTCTGAGTAAGATAACCTGTAAGTGCCAAAAGGTTGAGATAATCGAGAATTGGGTTGGAAAGGGAAACGTTGAGCAAGGCTCCAGCTGTGGCTACGTGAATGCGTTCGCCTGTTGGAGAAATGTCGAAGCGACGGCAGGCAAAATACTTGTCGTTTACCAGTTTGAAGTCGGGTACTTGGATACCACATTGCTTGGCTATCTCATTATAATGATACTCTTGCTTTCCCATATCTTGTGGGTCGTAGGTATGGCGAAACTTGACCAACCAATGACCATCCTCATTTGTGAAAATGGCTTTCGGGCGACAACCGCCACTATTACCACTATTATATAATAATAATCCTGCGTCATTATCCTGTTGCTCCTTCAATACTTCCAAGGCTTTGGCTTGTAAAAGGTCAAAGTCCTCAATCTCGTGTCCAGTCTGGATAGAAGTTATAGGTTCGTAGGTCAATGCGCCCATACCTCCATTGCCCACGATGCTCAGTCGGTCGAGAGCAGATAGCTCAAAGTCGTTGATGCCCTCTTTTAGCAAGGCTTTATGCAATAGGTATCTACCATATCCATCGGGAAGGCTGTCTTCGAAGATACCAAAGTTCCCGTTGAAAGGGGTGGTTTTGGCAATGAAAAGACCAGGCTTCAGTGGCAATTCCAGCGGAGATATACTAAAGCCAGATGCCAACCACTGATTGTCATACTCGAATGTGCATACCTTTCCATCGGCACTCAATGACAGTGTGCCGACTTTCTCCTGGTGATATTTCACGGCTAAAGATTCTATATGTTTCATTGTCTGTAAGCCTTTTTCTTGTTAGCGTTTCTTTTTATCTGTTGCAACTCCTCCATGGTGGAGTACTTGGGTTGCGAGAAGACGTTCTTGATTTCTGAGGTGTAGTCCAAAGCTATGGCGATACCAATCAGATTTTTGAGGGAGATGAGGCCCTTTTGTTCGAATCTGGTGATGTTGCTGACGGCAACGCCTGACTTGTCTGCCACTTGCTCACGTGTCAGATTCTTCTCTATTCTTCGTTTTCTGAAGTCTTTTGCCATCTCCTTTGCAATCTCATCAGGATTGTCGTGGAGGTAGTTATCTAATATTGCTAATATATTATTCGTTTCTTGCATAATCGTTGGGATAATAATAAGATATTATCAGTTGCAAAGATACAAAAAATAATGTTATGTTCCAAATAAAAATGAACTAAAAAGTCAAAATCCCTTATAACCTTGTCTCTTGTCTTCAAAAACAAAGAACTCCCGTCTCTTTTCTGAGATGGGAATTCTTGTTTAAAAGGAATACTGGGCGGAAATCATCAGTTCACGAGGGCGAAGATGATAGCTGTCGGTCAATGTACTGATGCCGCTATAGATGGTTTCCATATAGTTCTTCTTGTTGAAAAGGTTTCGAAGCTCTGCTGAAAGGCGGAGCTTTTTCATTCTCCAAACTGCCGATGCATCGCCAAGGAGGGTGTTTAGGTGGTTGCCCTCTTGCAGCTCATTGTGATAATGTACGAGCGAGAAG
>NZ_QSQJ01000066.1:0-7634 GCF_003436715.1 Prevotella sp. TF12-30
ATATAATATAAAATAATTACTTATAATTTGTAACAACAGAAAGAGTAACTATCCCGAAAAAAACTGAATACTGAATACTGAACACCTTTAGGCACTAATTAGTTTACTCCGCAAGGGGTATTCCATTCGGGATGTGGCAAAAGTTAAGTGGAAGGAGCGTGAGTACGGTGCAACGAGTTAAGCGATTAAAAACACACAATCACAGCAATAAAACTATTAATTTTACGTTCTTTTCAAAATGGGGTTGTGCAATAGTGGCTTAAAGGCTAAAAGCACTACCTTTGAATGCTGTTAAATATGGGAATGTTCAAAGTCACAATTTGTGATTTTGGAAAAATGAATATAAATATGACAGATAAAATAGAAAAAAGGAGACAACCTTTGCAGTGCCGTACAATGGCGAGGACAACAACGATTATGTCGATGGCAAGGGCTTCTGCTGCAATGACGGCAGCTTGGAGGCTGCGCAGGCACGAGCTTTGTCGAGAGCTGCAAAGAATAACTTCCAAGAGGGCGACGTATACGAGAAGATGCAGTTCTACTACCATCCAGACCATTTGGGTAGCAGTAGTTACATCACCAACTCTATAAATCCCATACATTTCGCTCGATTTAAGAAAAAATAATATAACTTTGAACAAAATTTCCCATCTAAATGAAGATATCATCCATATTAAAACAGAAGCGGACATGGAGCATCATGCTTTTCTATGTTCTGGCGGTATTAATAAGAGTCGTCTCAACCCGCTTTGAGACCATAGACCCATCCCACGTCAAATTGTGGGATTTCGTAGGTGGCTTGAGTCCACTCATAGGCGCGATTGTCGTTATCTTGGCGCTTCGAAGAAAAATGAAGACATCTCTTTTTGGTACATCGGTCACCAAGAGCATCCTCACATTGGCGGTGCCTTTTGTTCTGTTTGGCATTGTTGATTACAAGGAGATTGGACTCTGTTTGTGGTTATTGTTTGTATATCTGCTCTATGCCTTCTTCGAAGAGGTGGGCTGGCGGGGATACCTTTATAGCGAACTAATTGGTTGCAAAATCATTCACCGACTGCTGCTCACCACTTTGCTTTGGTTCTTTTGGCATTGCAGAGCATGGCAAATAGGGGATGTGGGCTTCTTTGCCTTGTTGTTCCTTGCTTCTTTTGGTCTTGACAAGCTTATCCGTGATACGCATTCTCTTATACTGGTGGCCTGCTTCCATGGTCTGTTCAATTTTTATTTCAAATGCCTCTCCGACCCAAGCCATTGGTCGTCAATCGTTTGTCTCGTCATCACCATCATGCTGTGGCTCTACATTTGGTATGGGCCAAAAGTCAAGATTTGCTGGAGATAATGTAATGCTTGGGACAAAAAGAAAGGAATACTTTATGATTACAAGAATCATATATCATATGCGCAAGGAGATGATAGTGGAAATACGCTTGAATTATATAGTATTAAGGCGCATCGCCAGTAAGCGTCCTTTGTTATTTGATCCAAAAATAACTTTTTTCAAAACTTTCTCCCGAAATCCTTGGCAGTTTCAAAAAGAAATCGTAACTTTGTGGGGTAGATTTTAAAACAGATGGATATGAAGTACTTAGATCCTAAGGCAGACCTCACGTTCAAGAAGATATTCGGCAATCATCCCGCAAGACTGATTAGTCTTCTGAATGCCCTCCTGCCACTCAGCGAAGAGGAGCAGATACACGAGATAAAGTATCTGCCAACAGAACTTGTGCCCCAGCTCGAAGGGGGCAAGAATACCATAGTGGATGTACTCTGCACCGACGTCAGAGGCAGGAAGTTCTGCGTGGAGATGCAGATGGAATGGTCTGATGCCTTCCAGCAGCGAGTATTGTTCAATGCATCCAAGCTCTATGTGAGTCAGGCTAAAAAGGGAGGAAAATACAGCGAACTCCAACCCGTGTATTCTCTCAACCTGATAAATGACATCTTTGCGCATGATACTCCGGATTTCATCCACAACTACCGCATCGTGCACGATAAGGACAGCAATAAGGTCATTGAAGGCTTGCATTTCACCTTCATAGAACTTCCCAAGTTCACACCTCATTCCATCGCCGACAAGCGCATGATGGTGCTGTGGCTCCGTTTCCTGACGGAAATCAATTCCAATACGAAGGAAGTACCAGCCGACCTGCTTAATGACCCGGAGATAGGAAAAGCCGTAGAAGAACTGGAGATTTCCGGTTTCACAGATGCCGAACTCTGGGCCTACGACAAGTTCTGGGATTCCGTAAGCGTTGAAAGAACCCTCATTGATGACAGCTACCAGAAAGGCATAGAGAAAGGCATAGAGAAAGGTATAGAGAAAGGCATGAACCAGAGAAGCCTTGAGATTGCCAGAAAGATGCTGACACAGGGTATGGATGAAGCAATGGTCATGGATATGACGGGGCTGACGGCAGAGGAAATCAAGCAGATGAAACTCTAGGCTTGCCATGCTATATGAGATGAAAGAAAAATATAAGTGAGATTTTCCGCCTCGCTATGTGTTAGCGAACTCATTTTGGGGCTAATTACTAATCTATAAAATAAATACTGATAAAAGAAAATAGTATCTGATAAAATCGGAGACCAACTGTCCCCTAAGGGTGTATTCCCTTATAGCACTCCTGGCATTTGCTTGTTCCAGCAAAAATATGTTAGCGCAAACAAATTCTGACGTCCTCTACTAAGGAACGAGCGACAAAGAACTTAATTTACTAACCATCATCAATTTAGAATTATGGGTAGATTTATCATCAAGCTCGTGCGCTTGATTCTGAAGTATGGGCGATTCAGCCTTGTTTGCGTGGTCATTCAATTGAATGGCAACAGCAAGTATATTGAGTATATGAACAACGATTTTAAGGAGGAGAAGCCATGCTTGGAGAAGGAAGAACCATAAACGTTACGGGCAATGCCTGCTATATAGAGTATGTGGAGAATTACTATGTGAATGGTATCGCCAAAAAGAAGAACGATGACGATCCTGCGGCACGTATGTCGGATGAACTGAAGGGAGAGAGGGGACTGGCAGTCTTGAAAAATCTGCAGAAACATGGGTTGCTCGATGAGAACTTCTACCCTATGGGACTGTCCAACTCTGAGTCTGCGGTCCTTGCCTATCAGATATCCATAACGCTGGGTATCAATGAGATGTGGAAAGTGTTCTCTGACCTCTGGAATATTACTCCCAATGCCCTGAGAGCTGCTTATAATAGAGGAATGGAGCAGAAGAAGACGATGAAATTCCTGGATGAAATAACCCCTTTACTGAACGATAGTACTAGTACGCGTACATAGTACGTACTAGGTAAGTATAAAAATATCTCCGTATCTTTGCACCCGTAATCAGACAAGTAAAGTCTGGTTGCGGGCGTTTTTTGTTTATAGGAATCCGGTACCGTTCCTGAAACTGAAATCTGGCGAATATCTCGCAGCCCAACCCTTTAACATGATATATTGATATGTTAGGAAAAGCTTATGTGTTTTATCATCCGCAGTATGGCGGATTGAGAGTGGTGAACAACGACGAAGGGTTGTTCTTTTGCATTGAGGACGTGGTGCCCATCACCGATATCGGCAGAGATACATTGTTCCCAGTATTAGCCGACACGGAGGGGGAAGTGGTCGAAATGTGTGTGGAAGAGCAAACAAAAAAGGTACCGAAGGATTTTAAACAACGTTTGTTCTTCGGTGAATTCTTTGGCCATGCTGACAAGGTGAACCGAAATTGTAGATTAGCTTGGAGAAATATGATATTCGTAGATTCTCAGGTGGTGAAAGATATGACGATAGGCTGTTCGAAAGATCCTGAGCGTAAGTTGTTTTACAAGTGGGTCAAGGATTATATCCAGCCTGTGATAGAGGACAAGGAGAGATGCTGGCGTTATGAATGTGTCATGATGAAAAGAGTCTCTTATGACCCTCTGGAAAAGCCGATGGACATCCGATATGCTGCCGACGGCCTGTATATCAACGGTACGAGAATCAACTGACATTATTAATCTTATAACAAGTTATTACAATCATGAAACAAGCAGCAAAGAAGCAGCTCCTCAACGCCCAGAAGGTGGACGGAGCCATCATCAGTGAGGAAAACGGTACCATCGCCTTCCGCAAGGCGCCATGGAACGATGCCGAGGTTATCTGCGAACAGCCTAAGGTGATACCGGGCAGAATGGTATGCTCTGGCGAGAAGGGAGGCGACGAGTTCGACTTCAAGCCTTACGAGCATACGGGCGAGAAGATCTTCGAGGAAATCTTCAAGACCAACCACGCCGTGGTGCGCACCACCAAGCGCACGGTGCAGGTGAACTATACCTTCAGCCGAGACCTGGACAAGCAGGACATGCTGCGCTACCTCAAGGCAGAGCACAAGGAGCTGATTGCCGGATTCAAGGAGGCAGACATCAAGGGGTAATGTATCATTCAACATTTTAAAAAAATGGAACATATTATAGCATATAATCCGTACAAGAATGGCAATAAGGGGAGCGTAAGCTCCCAGCCACTCTCGGTCTATGACAAGACCATCGCTTATCCCTGGATGGCAGACCTGGTAGCTGCCATCCGTGGGGGTAACGATGAACTGAAGAAGCAGCTGCCTTTCCGCTGCGCTCACTACTACCAGTTTCGAGACAACAGACGCTCGCAGAAGAACGCTGTGCCCGAAAGCTTCCTCTTCCAAACCACCATCGATGTGGACGATAAGAAATATGTGGACAAGGCGATAGAGAAGGCACGTGAACTGAACTGCAGCGACACCATCTGGAAGGGAGCCCTGCTGCACCTGGAGTACTCTGCCCGCAAGAAGCTGCACATCGACATCCGCATGCCCGTGGGCATGACTATCGAGGAGACGCAGCGAGCCTATTGCGAGGCGCTGGGCGTGCCCTACGACGAGAGCTGCATCACGCCTGAGCGCATGCTCTTCATCACCGACAAGGAGTCGGAAATCTATCGCTCGCCCCATTGGTACGAGGTGCTGCCACAGGAAGAACTGAAGAAGCGCAGACAAGCCTACCTGGACCGTGGGCTCACCATCGACGGCAAAGGTGTGGCTGTTTCTGCTATTCAGCCTGCCCAACCTTGTGATAGCAATGCTGCTCATGCTGCTCATCTCAGCCCTGCTGGAACTCCTCGGGAGGCTGTCGCTGTGGCAACCGGCAAGAACCTCGCAGCCTTCGACCTCTTCCGCAATGCGGCTGGCCTGAAGGACGTAGATATCAACTCCCAAGGCTCGCGCCACTCATCGCTCCTGGCAATCATGAGCGCAGGCGCATCGAGAGTGATGCCCGAAGAGGAACTGAAGGCGGTGGTGGCGCAGAAGATGCCTGCCTTCTCGCAGGAACGTGACTGCCAGCAGCTCATCCACGACTTCTATGCGAAATATGGCGACAGTTCGAAGCCGATGTCGCAAGCCGTGATCCGCATCAATGCCCAGGCTGAGAAGTCCTCCCAGAAGGATGCCGTGGCATGCCAATCCGCAAGTTCCATGAGTTCCGAGGACGGCACGGATTCCAATGCGGAAGATGAAAAAATCGCTCCGCCTCCGATGCCCGAACATCTCCCAAAACTCGTGGAGCTGCTGCTATCGAAGACCCCGGACATCTACAAGTCTGCCGTGGCTCACGCCATCTTCCCGCCACTTGCCACACACCTCTGCAAGACCACCTTCAAGTATATTGACAACGTGGAGCACGAGGCTACCCTGATGTGCTGTCTGCTGGCGGGTACGGGCGCAGGCAAGAACTGTGTGCAGATGCCTATCAACATGATTATGGAGGACATCAGAAAGCGCGACCGTGAGAACCTGAACCGGGAGAAGGAATGGAAGGAGGAAGTGACACGCAAGGGCGCCAACAAGGATAAGCGCAAGCGCCCGGAAAACCTCATCATCCAGGAGATAGATGCCGATATGACCAACCCGGCATTCGTGATGCGCACGGCTGAGGCACAGGGGCATTTCCTCTATACATCGCTCAACGAGATAGACCAGTTCGACGCCCTCAAGGGGCAGGGCAACCAGCAGTTCAAGATCATGTGCCTTGCCTTTGATCCGGGGAACTCATACGGCCAGACCCGCGTGGGCACATCGAGCATCACCGAGCGCATCACCATCCGGTTCAACTGGAATGCATCGACCACCGTCCAGCTGGGGCAGCGATATTTCTCGAAGGTGCTTACCGACGGACCTATCAGCCGCATCAACTTCTGTACCATCCCGGAGCGGGAAATCGGTGCCGAAATGCCTGTATATGGCGAATACGACGATGCCTTCAGAGAGGCACTCAAACCGTACATAGAGAATCTGTGCAAGGCATCGGGTAGGATAGACTGCGCTGAGGCTTTCGCCCTGGCAGAAAAGTTGAAGGAAGAGAACGCCGACTTTTCGCGTATGTCGCAAAACAGAGTGTTCGAGAATCTCTCCTTCCGTGGCAACGTAATTGCCTTTCTCAAGGCTTGTGTGCTGTACGTGGCGAACGGCTGCAAATGGGAACCCGAAATAGAAGAGTTCATCAGATGGAGCGAGAGCTACGACCTGTGGTGCAAGATGATTTTCTTTGGTGCAGGCATAGCCAAGGCTAATGAGGTGGGAGAGAAATCGAGCAAGCGAGGACCAGCCAACCTGCTGCAGCAATTGCCTGACACCTTCACCTATGCGCAGGCTGAGATGGTGCGTCAGCAGAACGAGTTCGGCAAGAAGGGCACGGCGATGATGCTGAGAAACTGGGTGAACCGCCATTACATCGAGAAGATTTCTCCGAAGGGAGCAAATGCCGACGGAGCTGACGGAAAGCAGGGCGGAAAGGTGTTCAGTATTCAGTTATTCAGTTTTAAGAAGCTATTATATCGTTCCGACGGACTCGACCTGAGAGGTCTCAACGTTTAACAGTTTCAAAAACTTAACACTTAATATTCAGACAAAATGGAAATAGTATTAAAGCGTATAGCTAAAAGAGGAACTTATACCATAGGCAGACTCTATCTGCTGACCGATGCGAGCGTAAGTCGTAACTCGCTGCCTGGTAAGAAGATAGACGACAAGAGAAGATTGGTTCATACCTTTGACAGCCAGCTGCTGTCCAAGGACACATATCTCTGCGATACCATGGAGCCTACATGGCGCAATCTGTTGGGTATCAAGCTAAAGCCAGAGGAAGTGGATGCCCGCTATAGCCGCAAGAGCGGCGTGAAGGCACGTAAGGTACCTGGCCATACGGCCATTCCTGAGGGATCATATCCCGTGGTCATATCGTATTCGCCAAGATTCAAGCGTTGGCTGCCATTGCTGTTGGGCGTGCCGAATTTCGAGGGCATCCGCATTCATGCAGGCAATTATCCTGACGACACGCAAGGCTGCATCCTCGTTGGGGAGAACAAGTTCGAGGGCATGGTGGTGGACTCCCGCATCTGGCTGCAGCGGCTCATCAACGCCATGGTAGCGGCTCGCGACCGAGACGAAAGTATCTGGATTACCATCCAATAGATAGGGAGTGTGGCATAACTTTTACCATAAAAAAAATGGCGCGTCATAAACTTATGACACGCCATCCTTTGTACACCCTTAGGGATTCGAACCCTAGACCCACTGATTAAGAGTCAGTTGCTCTACCAACTGAGCTAAGGGTGCA
>NZ_QSQJ01000067.1:0-7404 GCF_003436715.1 Prevotella sp. TF12-30
TACTTTTGCAGCGTCGAAGAAACAAGACAACGCCGAAATGGTTTGGTGATCTTGAAACAACTTCCGACTACTTTATAATATGAATACTCAGATTATGAGAGTGGTGAAGCAGGGCGAGGCTTTCGCCGTGCAGAGCCAGAAGAGCGAGAACGGCCAGATGATGAAGTGCAACATCGTGTTGCAGGAGATGGGCGGCAAGTATGAGAACCAATATGCTGCCGCAATGCTCGGCAATATGGCGCTGTGCAAGTTTGCTCCGGGAGCACTGGTTGCAGTTACGCTCCGATTCACGGCTCGTGAGTATAATGGGCAGGTTTATCAGGATATCCTCGTTACGGATATTGAAAAGCTGAAGGGATAAAAAGTAGTTTTAGTTATTAACTGAGTTGGGACTGCGGAGGATCTTCCATGGTAAAGCGCGCAAAAATCCACACGTTTCTTCTCGCAAAACAATTCAGAATATGAAGAAAAATGTAAACAAGCAGCAGCACGTGCAGCTGGGTGGTATGGCTTTCTATGATGAGAGCAAGTGTTTCCTCTTTGCTCCTAATGAGCATGGAGGGGGAGAGAAGGTGCAGGGATTCCGTTCGCAGGGCGTTGCCCAGCAGCTTTCGGATGGTACTTTTGATTTCGTGGTTAAGCCACGAATCCGTTCTCAGGCGGAACTGATCAGAAAACTGGCTCACGGACGATTGAGCAAGACCAAGGATGGAGCCATCCAGCTCACCCTGAAGGTGTTCTGTAATGAGGGAATCAATATCGGCAGCACGCTGGTAAAGGAGGCAGAAGAGGCTGCAGATGCTTTGATAGAATATCAGTTGAAGCGATAGAGATATGGATGATCAACTAAAAGTATTTGATGTTCAACTTAATAATAGTAAGTAGAAACACATAAATGAGCTGTTATTTGATAAGGGTGGAGAACGGGCACAAGGTTGCCCGCTCCATCACCTCGCAAGAGGAGTATAAACTGATTCGTGGAAGCTATGAGCAGAAGGCTAATCTGCGACTGGCTCGCGAAGGAAACGATGGGGCGAAGCGAAGACTGGTGCAGTTTAATTATTCCGGACATTATCCGCAGGGCGTGGTGAAGGGAACGAAGCTACCAAGCCGGGCTTTCGGCTTCGATCTGGACGATAAGCAGGACTTTGAGAAGGCGGCTAAGTTGATGCTGCAGGAGCCGGAAAAGTATGGACTGCTGATGTTGGAACGCAGCGCAAGACAGGGCGGTCATGTGGTTTGCAAGCGAGAGATGGGTAAGACCATTCTGGAGAACCAGGTAAGAATCGCCAAGATGCTGGAGTGCGAGATGGATACTTCGGCTCACGATATTAATCGTGTCTATTTCACGACTTCGGCTGATGCAGAAGACTTGCTCTATCTTTCGCCTGAGCTCTTCAAGGATAGTTATGAGGAGGCTGCCGTGGCTGCAGAAGGCAAGGTTTTGGAAGAGCGTGAGAAGTATGGGCAGGAGGAACTTCCTCCTGGAGCGCATAAGGCGAACAAGCATTATAAGCCTTGGTTGGAGATGGTTGAAGAGAAGACTTTGAATTCTCAGAAAAATCTTGAAAATCAGGAGAATCCTTCAAAGGTTCATGTCTCTCAAAATCCTCTGAATTCTTCTCAGAATCAGGCTCAGCCTGCTTCTGCTTCACTATCCTCTGCTTCGACTCCTACTTCTTCATCACAATCCAGCAATGATTACCTCGGAATCCCGTATTCTGAAATCATCTCGAAGTGGTGGCAGATGTATAATGACGGGCACGAGCCAGTTCGCTCCAACCGCAACACGTTGACCTTCGAGCTTGCCGTGAACCTGCGCCACATCTGTGGCTTCGACCGCAGCCTGATGGCTCAGATCATCCCCTGCTACGATGGTTTTCCCGAGCAGGAGAAGATGGCTTGCATCAACTCGGCTCTGAACGAGAAAATCACCCAAATGCCTAAGCGCCTGAAAGATGTGCTTGCTGCCATCCGACAGGAGAGAATGAAGCTGGGGGCTGGAAAGGGCGGAAGTTCCGAAGGCAGCGATGCGCTGGTCAATGCGCTGGACGAGGCAAATGCCCAGGACGATCTGTTTTATTACAACGCCCTGCCCAGAATGCCGCTGGGCGTAAGGGATTCGCTCGATGCGGTGGGTCCCGCACTGGCAATGCCGGTGATTACCGCCATCTGCCCAGCCATCGGAATGCTGGCTACTGGCGTCAAGGTGTCTGTTCACGGCAAGATGAACTCGCTGAACCTCATCTCCTACATCGCCGGAGATTTCGCATCCGGTAAGGGAAGCATCGACCCCGTGATTGATGCTTGGACTTCGGAGATAAAAGATATGGATAAAATGTATCAGCAGAAGGAGGATGAATGGAGAGCCAAGAAGCGTGCGGCGAAGAACAAGAAGGAGCAGCCGGAAGAGCCGAAACTGCCTGTAAGATGTCTGACACTTAACAACACCGTGGCAAATCTTGCCGAGCGTCTGGCTAACACCGAAGGCAAGCACGCCTTCTCGTTTACCCCGGAAGCCGACACCGTGGCGCAGAAGTGGAAATCAGCGATGAGCGACTTCTCCGTAATGCTACGACAGGCGTATGATGGCACGAGCTACGAGCGCGAGGCACGAAGTGCAGAAGCTGTGAATGTCCATATTGACAGACTGTTATGGAATGTAGTGATGTGTGGAACGCCTGATGCGCTTTACCGTGTGGTGAACAATTATACGGATGGTTTTCAGAGCCGTATTACCGTGGCAAGAACCCCGGACAATACGTTTACTCCGCTTACGGATAATCTGTATGTGCTTACCGATCGCCAGCGCAACCGCATCATCCAAGTTGCCCATCTGCTGCCTCTGATGGAAGGCGACGTGGTGCTTCCTAAGCTGGAAGCCAAGGGTAGGGAGTGGCTGGAACAGATTCGCCTGGAGACCATGAAGAATGATGACAAGGTGAAAGCCCGTCAGCGTTTCCGTATCTGTCCTACTACGATGAGAATGATGACCTGCATCCTGCTCTGCAAGGTGGCAGAGACGTTGATTCAGAAGCACGGTTTCCAGGGAGCGGAAAAGCAGTTGAAGCAGAATCCGCTATTATGGAAGGAAATGATTGTCAAGATGCAGACGCCTACCATGCTCGCTGTGTTCAATGTTCTTGCAGATTACCAGTTGGACAATGCGCTCTATTTCTTCCGTAGTCGTATCGAGGATGCTTTCTCTTCGAGAGACTATTGCGGACAGTCGGTTTACGACCGTTCTCGTAGAGGTAGAAACGATTCCATCTTTGAGCGTCTGGATGTGACCTTCTCCTTCGATCAGGCTCAGCAACAGAGTATTTCCGTAAAAGGGGCAAGTGCTACTCACGAGTCGGTGAAGCAGATGCTGAAGAACTGGAAGCAGCAGGGCTTGATAAGCGTTTTGCCGGACAAACGTTATCAGAAAGCGTCACCTACCGTTTAAAGTGTCATTAAGGGTCAGTGTCATTAAGGGTCATTAAGGTTTTCGAAACTTTGAACTTCTTAATGACCTGCCCACAAGTATTAATTTTTTTTAAATATTATCATTATGTATATTCATATATTTCGCCGTCGCTTCACTCCATGGGGTGTGGATGGCACAATGGTTATCAACGGAGTAATTATCTGCGGCACAGTAGAGCATCCTAGAAATTACCTGCATGCAGGCGATTATTTAATTATACCAGAACCTGTCAAGTTCAAGAAGAAGATAGGGGTGGAGTACAAGAAGAAGCACCATAAGAAAGAGAAGGAATTTAAGACAGAGATCGTAGAGGAGTATAAGACCATGCCTTTAATTCTTAAGGATTATTCTTCGTCGTATCCGGTGTCTCGTAAGCCTTATATCACGGCTGGTGTAGGTCCGCTGGCATTGAAGCATGGAAGCATAGTAATGGGCAAGTCTTTAATGTCGGGCGTTGTAGCTTACGATGGGGAACTTTTCAAGAAGTTTTGCAAGAAGATTAATGAGTTAGCTGATGAAAACGAACAAATTGACTTGCATATCAAAGACTTGGGGGAGGAAGAAATTCCCCTAAAGTATCTGGCATTTTTCCCAGGTAAAGTTTTATAGTTAACTGTATTTTAGCAAGCGGTATCTATTAGTTAATTCTGCATTGTACATTATAAATTATTATATTATGCGCAAGATCAAGGAAATCATCATTCATTGTAGCGCGACCCGAGAAGGTTGCGACTACACCGTAGCCGACATCGACCGTTGGCATCGTGAGCGTGGGTTTTTCTGCATCGGTTATCATTTCGTGATTTACCGTGACGGAAGCATCCACGTGGGCAGATCAGTAGAAGAAGTGGGTGCCCACTGCAAGGGTCACAACACCGTGAGCATAGGAATATGCTACATTGGCGGCCTATCCCATGATGGCAAGCCGAAGGATACCCGAACCCCACAGCAGAAGGAGGCGCTGAAAGCGCTTATAGAACAGCTGAAGGAGGAATATCCCGAGGCAACGGTTCATGGGCATAACGAATTCTCAAACAAGGCTTGCCCTTGCTTTGATGTGAAGGAGGAATTTGGCTAACAGATAGGGAACGCACTGCGTTCCCTATTTTTGTTATCTATTATTTGCTGATGTAACATGTGGATGTTGCTGATAGTATAGCTTTCTCTTGAATTTTTGGTGAAATGATATGCTAAATAATAATAAAATTGCAGCAAAGCAAGTCTGTTTCTCAAAATTTTCTATTACCTTTGCTAAACGCATAAAATAGATAAACGATGAAAGATATAAATCGAATAAAAGTCGTGTTGGTTATCAATATGCAACCACTGATTTGTGTTATCTAAAAACTAAGGATTATGGCAAAGATAAAAGTTGAAAATACAGAAATATCTGTTGTTAATGTTCAAAATGAGGATTATATCTCTTTGACCGATATGGCACATAGCCAAATGCAAGAGCATATTATATTTAGATGGATGAGCCTCAAAAGTACAATAGAATATCTCGGTGAATGGGAAAAGCTATATAATCCGAATTTTAATTGTACCGAATTCGATACAATTAGAAATGCAGCAGGAAGCAACAACTTCGTGCTTTCTGTAAAGGCATGGATTCAAAGAACAGGTGCAATAGGCATCATGGCAAAAGCTGGTCGATATGGTGGAACTTATGCTCATCGAGACATTGCGTACCACTTCGGAATGTGGATTAGTCCTCGTTTCCAACTTTTGTTGGTAAAAGAGTATCAACGTCTTAAAGCTGATGAGCAGAACCAATTGGCATGGTCTGCCAAGCGGGAACTATCTAAGATAAACTATCGCATTCACACGGATGCTATCAAAGTAAATCTCATTCCTGCGGAGGTGACTCGTGAGCAAGCTGCTATGAAATATGCTGATGAAGCGGATGTACTCAACATCGCCATGTTCGGTATGACTGCGAAACAATGGCGTGAGCAGAATCCCGACAAGAAAGGAAACATTCGTGACTATGCCAGTATCAATGAGCTTATCTGTCTCTCAAATATGGAGAATCTCAATGCAGTGTTTATCAATGACGGCATGGCGCAGTCTGAACGACTAATCAAGCTCAATCAGATAGCCATCCAGCAGATGAGAATCCTTGAAGATACAGGCGGAAGAAACTTATTAAAATAAAGATGAATATGGTGCAGAAGAAATACTCAGACGCAACACGTGATAAACAGATAGGGAACGCATTGCGTTCCCTATTTTTGTTATCTATTACTTTCCGATGCAACATGTGGATGTTGCTGATAGTTAAGCTTTTATCTTTTAAACGGTACAACTACCCTTTTTACAAGTGCAGAGGAAATGAACAACAAATGTAATATGCTTATTATCAGCCTGTTAGCGATGAAGTTGTACCGCTCCTTTTAGCCTTTTTTTGTAAGATTCTGGAAACAAATGCAATGCATTGTTTCTCAGCCTCTTCCGTTTCTTGTGTTACAGAACGCTTATCTGGTTGCAAAGATACAGATTTATATTGGATTAGAGCAAACTATTATCTTAAAAAATATTATTCCACAGTTGCTTTTTTCGATAATTTTAATCGCACCACTTCATATATCTTCATGTTGCAATTTATTCAGATATAAATGTAATCCTTACTTCTATCAATTATTTGTCCGGCTCCAATTCCTCTATTGCGCAAATGGCTTGTAGCTCGACCTTTTTAATGTGAGGATAAGTCTTCTTATAATTATCTGTCACATCTTTAAAGACAAAGTTCCCACAGCACGATTTATATCCAATTGCTATTGGTGGAGTAAGAAAATTGCTAATTTTTGCAGAAAATAAAAAGAAAATCTGTATCTTTGTCGCAATAAAAATAAAAAGAAGTATGAAAAAGATAGTTTTTATTCTACTCATTTTTTGTAGTTTTCTTGTAGTATGGGGATGCAATAAGAATAAAACGAAATGTGTTCCACAGAAAGAAGCAACTTCTGATTCTTCTATGAGAAGTAATGACGACACTCTAAGCCTTATGATAGAGCATGAGGTTGACGATGTTGATTATGGAGTGATTATAAAACGTGGCGACAAGACAATTCATCGCTTCGGATACAAATATCCTGAAGACGATGATCTTGTACCAAATGGAGAACGTATTGATAGTTGCATATTGGCGGACATAAATTTTGACGGTATAAAAGAAGACGTATTGTTTTATTTGGGCAGCTTTGGAGCTTCTGGCACAGAATATTTTGATGCCTGCGTGTGGAATCCTAAAACTGAGCATTATGACAAAATTGAAGAATTCAAAGATATTCCAAACCCCAAAATCAGCGACAAATACAAGTGTATTCTTTCAAGTGGCTATGTTTCTTCCGCAGAGAACGAATATGCAAAATATGTATGCACCAATGGACATCTCATTAAGGTTGCCGAATTGAGACAATATTGGAAAGGGAACATTTATCCAGAGCGAGACAGGGCTGTTTATGAAGAGCATTTTATTAAAGCTAATGTTTGGAAGAGAAACTTGAAACTAAATCAAATTAGCGATTTCTGGAAACCGGTCGTACCGTTTTGATTATATCCAATTGGAGTTGGTGGGGTCATATAAAAATAAAAGGAATTATGGGCAAATATCGCTTTCCATAATTCCTTTCTAATATTTTTTCTTTTTAATGAGTTGTAGATATTACCTTTTTTCCATTAATAATATATATGCGTCCGTTCTCTATGCTTGTTACCTTTTTTCAGACAAATCATATATCTGTTCTTCCTTTTGTGTGCTTATTGTAATGTTATCGACTCCTGTTGTCGGGAAATCATCCGTTTAAGGGGTAAATACCGTACAACGAGTGAAGCGATTAATAAAAGTACAATCATCGCAATAATACTATTGATTTTACGTTCTTTTCAAAGAAAGGGGTTGTGCAATAGTGGCTTAAAGGCTAAAAGCACTA
>NZ_QSQJ01000068.1:0-6303 GCF_003436715.1 Prevotella sp. TF12-30
CCATGAGGCTGCTCCATCTCGATGATATCCATCACACGCTCGAAGGTCAACTCGTCGAAGTAGAGACGATTGCACATATCGTAGTCGGTAGAAACGGTCTCAGGGTTGTAGTTGATCATCACTGAGCGCCAGCCTTCCTTGCGGATGGTGTTCAATGCCTGAACGCCACACCAGTCGAACTCTACGGAAGAACCGATGCGGTAAGCACCAGAACCGAGTACGATGATAGAACGGTGGTCGTTCTCGAAGGTGATGTCGCTCTTCACGCCAGCGTAAGTTACATAGAGGTAGTTGGTCTGAGCAGGATACTCTGCAGCCAGAGTATCAATCTGCTTCACTACAAGAAGACATGTCGATTTTACTTATAAAATGGTATAAATCATCACCCAAAGTTGTTCTTTGATATAAATGAGCCTTTCTAAACGTACTGCTAGATAGACATTCTTTGTATTTTTGCAAAAAAGCTTCAACTTCTTCTTGGTCTGACATCTCTATTAAACCAAGCGAAGTCAGATAGTAGAAGTGGTTCATAACCTCTTTCTTCGAAACATCGCTATTATATTCATCGTTGTACTTACTATAAATCCTTTCAATGGCATTTTTACCATCAAAAGTGTTTTTTAAAGACTTTAAAATATAGAAATCTAATCCGTCAATTTTTTCCATTAATTCTAAGAACATACGCTTGCATCTATTCTCAGCATTATCAATGTGGCAACATGCTGTTAAATATTTAGCATACATAATTCTTTTATTTTCATCGATTTCATCTTTTGAATAATCTACAGTTCGTAACAAGTCACAGATAAATTCTTGACTATTTATATATTCCATGTTGCGAACTCTATTATCAAGTTCATCTATCATTGCAAATGCTTTTTTTAGCACATCTTCTATCAATAGATTCTGCTTGTGATTTTGAAAATCAGATAACAGACTTACTATTGGGGCTGTAAATGGACAACAGCTGCCAATAGCCTTTAATATATTACAAACCTTGTCAGGCAGACTCATCTTGCCAATTTCATTTATTCTATTTTCTTCCATATTGAATTATAATTTTACAATAACTCTTGCTACTTCAACATTACAAATTAATCAATAACTGTCACCAAGTATAATAAACAACATAGAGACAGCCCAAGACAAGCATTGCTACAAGAGTTACACACCCACTTTTGGGCTTTTGGGGCTTCCCTTTGTCATCAAGATAGGTTGTAGCATCATCTCCAAAGGTATATCGGCGAGTATCAAATGACCAACTTAACATTACCTTAATATCACAAAGTTCTAACTCTTCTTTCTTTTCCACGAATTTCTTGTAATCAGAAATAGCATCTTGGGCAAGTCGAGTTCTAGTATCTTCAAATAATTTACGGGCATAGTCCTTTTCCCCTTCAAAGAACTTAATCAAAACAGCCTTCCCTTTAATATCAATACAAGAAGTCTTGCTGTCAATATGCGGAACAAGCAAAAATATACAATATACACGCTGTCCTTCTGCGAATTCCTTGATTTCATCATCAAAGTCAAAACTATTAGGACAACCAACAAGGGTATTGTCTTCTCGATAAATGCCATATTGATTAAGGCTTTCCAAATGCACTACATCCACATATCCACTGAATACTCCTGCTTGCCACTTCTTTCTATCAAAGTACCAATCAGCATCCTCTATTCTTACAGTGAGTGTATCATAAGTTTTCTTTCCTGTTTTATCGCTTTGTGGAAATTTGTAAAATTCATCATATCTGAATATGACATTACTATCTTTATCTTCATTATTATAATCTTTATCATCAACTTTTGGCTGTGACACATTGAGTGTTGGCAACTCTTTTTCAAAATGAGTAATTTCAATAAAAGCATCATTACTAACATCTTCAGTGATGCTATTAATCATTTCTGTTGCATATTCTACATCATCCTCAAAAAATTTAAGGATTGTTGCATAAGCCTGATTACGAACCTTACCATCCTTAGAAATGAATGGTGTAATTGCAATTACACAGTCCAACTCTTTTCCTTTGCTAAACTTATTAACGTAATCTTGCAACTCTTTTTGAACAAATCCCAAAAGTTTCCCATCAGTCTTATAGAAACCAATAGCATTAATATCATATGGATTGTTTGGTTCAGTTTTGATACATCCTGTAAAAACTCCCCAAAAGTTTGCTTCAGGTTTTGTGTGAAAATTTATGCCAGACACCTTTATTCTTAAGGTGTCTTTCTCTATACTTCCCTGTTTTTCACCAACAGGAAGCCAATGTTTTGTTATATCAAAATTTATATCATTCATATCTATCTTATTTTTTGTTCTTTATATTCAACCATATCATTTCTACCATCCAGCCATTTACGTTTGCCACTCGGTATGCAGATGGACATCCTTTTTTAAAGGCACCACGAGAGTCATATTTATGGGATTCTATGAATACATTCTCACGAGTCCACTTGAGGTTATAATTTTGCGGACGCTTCAGCCATTTCATTTCATCTATCCAGCCATTATCTATAGCTGACCTATAAGCACTCGGAGTACCCCATCTAAATTCACTTCGTGAAGAATATTTATGTGATTCAGCTATTACATTCTGCTTGTTTTGCCAAAATCCCTGTGGCTTGACATCAGAAGCAGCCCACTCCATTTCGTTTATCCAATTGTTTTTTGTCGCTAAAGAATAAGCAGTTGGTGCACCTCTTTTAAATTCCATTTTGGTTGAGTATTTGCCACCTTCTTCGAATACACGTTCTTTTGTCCAATAACCATGTTCTTTCACCTTAGTTTTTATCCAAGGCATTTTCTCCCATAGATTATTTTTGGCTGCATAGTCATAAGCAGCATGGCAACCTTTGAAAAAGTCAGTTCTCGTTGAATACTTTTTAGACACTTCTATTACATTTTCTTCATTTTGCCAATAACCTTGTGGAACTTGGTCACGGAGCAACCATGTCATTTCATCTTCCCATTTATGCTTTCTTGCAGAAAAATGAGCTGCTGGTGACTTCAAAAAGAATTCATTCCATGATTTATAGTTCTTTGACTCTTCAAACACATGTTCTTTTACACTCCACCATCGTGGAGGCATACGTTTACTGTAAAACCATGGAAATGTTTCATTGTTCATCATCTTATATTTTAGAGCTGCATCATACGCCCCAGCAGATTTTGTGAAAAATTCCGTTGGAGTTTTATATTTTTCAGCTTCACGCAATACCGCTTTCTTTGTCCATTTCTTTATTAAACTTCCAACAGAGCCAACATTTTCACCTGTCAGATTGATATTATTAATCAATGTGTAATGCAAAACATCACGATAATATAAAGATTGAACACGTTCTTCTCTTTGTCTCTCGACTATTGTTAGCCCGTCTAATAAGATTTTATATGCTGGAATTTTCAAACCCTTACCATAAAAATACTTATAGACAGGATCATTTTTCTGATTTTTATGTTCCCCATCTCGCCTCTTCATATCATTTGTTGCACCAACATAAGCATATTTATTTACTTCGTCTATATATACATAAATAATATGAATCGGACCTCGTGGATCCCCTTTTGAGACTTTTGTTTCAAATTCCATTTCTCCGAGCCAATGATGTAATAGTGCAGATTTATATGCAGACGGAGCCTTATGACGAAACTCACTTTTATATTTGTATTTTCGAGCTTCCTTAAAAACTTTCTCTTTATCCTCCCAATACACTTTTGGGGAATTTCTTGTTTTTTTCAACCATGTCATTTCATTAAGCCATCCATTATTTTTAGCAGTAATATAAGCAAGATAACATCCTTCACAAAACTCACTCCTATAGTTGTATTTCTGAGATTCCTCAAATACGTTATTTTTCTCTTTCCAATAGCCAACAGGTTTTCTGTTTGTTTTTGACAACCAGTCCATTTCATCAAGCCATCCGTTGAGTTTTGCCGAATCAAAAGCTCGACTATTCTTTCTTTGAAATTCTGTAACCGACTTGTAATTTTTAGATTCATTTATTACATTCTCTTTTATCTTCCAATATCCAGAAGGCTTACGCTTGCTAGGAGCCAACCAATCCATTTCAGTTAGCCAATTATTATTTTTTGCAATAGTGTATGCAGTCACAGCATTATTCATAAATTCCGTAACTATAGAATACTTTCTTGACTCTTCGAAAACCGCCCCTTTAGTCCATTTGATAGGTTTGGCTGTCGGACGCACCAACCATATCATTTCGTCCAACCATCCGTTCATATACGCAATACGGAATGCACCAGATTTCTTTTTTTTGAACTCAGATCTTGAAGAATATTTCTTGCTTTCTTCAAAAACAGTTTCTTTTGTCCACTTTTTCTGCATAACCTTTATTTTTGTGTTATTTAAAAATTCTGTGCAAAGATACAGAAAAATCTATTATACAACAAATAATTTCCCTATTATCATTATATGTTTAACCTTTTTTGTATGCGTTGTATAATTCATATGGATTTTGTTGGCAGGTTGTTATTATTACACTCACAAATCGACATAATTTCTTTGCAGTTTTATCAAATGGCAAATAGCTAAGCATCAATATTATAAACTTAAGTTTATAAACTAACAAATCGAAAAAATTCAAGGGGGATTATGCACGCTATTACAAAAAGATAAACATAAAAGTAATGTTTAACATATTATTCTTGTAAAAATCAACTTTTATGTTTATCTTTGCAGCAAAAATATAAGTTATATGGAAAAGAACTTATTAATAGATCTATTGGAAACTGGAGAAAAAGTCAGCCTTTATTCTCCAAGATTCGAGGGTGAGGAATATACCGAATTTGAGAAATTCCTTCTCACCTATAAGGATCAATATGCCCAAGATGTACAAATCCTCATTAGAAGGATTGATATTATCAAAGAAAATGGTGCAGAAGATAGATTCTTCAGATATGAAGGAAGCAAACGTGACAGGGTGATGGCACTACCCTCTCATCTTGATACATCTAATTTAAGATTGTATTGCCTTAATATCAGCCATAAGATTTTAATCTTAGGAAATGGTGGTATAAAGAAAACGCAAACATATCAAGAAGATGTAAATCTGCATAGAGCCGTACGAAACTTACAAAAGATAGACATCATTATAAAGAAACTTGAGAATAAAAGAATTATAACAATCAATGGTACAAATTTACATGGACCACTTGAATTGACTATAGATATCGACTATAACAAGGAGGATTTAATATGAAAACAAATAAACTGATGGATGAAATCCGCAAGTCAACTCCTGCGGACACAAACAAACAAGTCGACTTATGCGTTGCTATAGCCAACAGAGTCTTTGAACTATTACAGGAACGAAATATGAAACAGCGTGATTTCGCAAAGGCTCTTGGCAAGACTGAAACAGAAGTAAGTCGTTGGCTGAGTGGAACACATAATCTCACATTAGCTACAATCGCAAAGATGGCGACGGTTCTTGGTGATGACATCATTACCACAACACAGAGCCATCGTCCATACAAACTTCCAAATACGCAAAATGTAGCTATGATGGTAGCTGAGGATATGTGCAAAAAATAGTCATACAAATAATAAAAAATCCCTGCCATAGGAAGCCTTTCCTACAGCAGGGATTTTTCTATTGGAAATCATCAAGAATGACTTAACTGTCAATTCTTAACTACTAACTATCAATTCTTAACTATTAACTATCAACTATTTATACTCTCCCCAAGCCTTGATGTCGATATCCTCCAGCTTGGTGGTGCAGAATGCATAGATGAATGCACTCGCCAGACGGCTGTTGGTAATCAATGGCACGTTCAGGTCGATGGCTGCACGACGAATCTTATAACCATTGCTCAACTCGCTGCTGGTCAAGTTCTTCGGAATATTCACTACCATATCAATCTCGTGGTTGTGGAGCATCTCCAAAGCCTTAGGCGCACCGCCTTCTGCCTCCTCTGATGGCCAGAGTACACGGGTGTTCTCAATGCCGTTCTCGGTGAGGAACTTGCTACTACCACCAGTTGCATACAGCTTGTAGCCATGCTTAACCAGCATCTGGGCAGCATCGAGCAAATCTACCTTCTGCTTGGCAGAACCAGTAGAAAGCAGGATGTTCTTGGCTGGAATGCGATGACCCACAGAAAGCATACTCTTCAAGAGAGCGGTAGATGTATCGTCGCCCAAGCAACCTACCTCACCTGTACTGCTCATATCCACACCCAATACTGGGTCTGCCTTCTGCAGACGGTTGAAGCTGAACTGAGATGCCTTGATACCTACATAGTCGAGATCGAAGAGGTTCTTGTGTGGCTTCTCTACTGGC
>NZ_QSQJ01000068.1:6313-7086 GCF_003436715.1 Prevotella sp. TF12-30
AGGTTCTTGTGTGGCTTCTCTACTGGCAAACCGAGCATCACACGGGTAGCCAACTCGATGAGGTTGATCTTCAACACCTTGCTTACGAATGGGAACGAACGACTGGCACGCAAGTTACACTCGATAACGAGAATATCATTGTCACGAGCCATGAACTGGATGTTGAACGGACCGTTGATGTGCAACTCCTTGGCAATCTGACGACCTACTCGCTTCACACGACGAACTGTCTCAACATACAACTTCTGAGGAGGGAACTGAATGGTTGCATCGCCTGAGTGAACACCGGCAAACTCGATGTGCTCGGAAATCGCATAGGCTATCACCTCACCATTCTTTGCCACTGCATCCATCTCAATCTCCTTGGCATGTTCGATAAACTTACTTACTACCACTGGGTGATCCTCACTTACGTTGGCTGCCAACTGCAGGAATCGCTTCAGCTCTTCCTCATTAGAACATACGTTCATCGCAGCACCAGAAAGCACGTAGCTAGGACGAACCAATACTGGGAAACCTACACGCTCGATGAAGTTGTCGATGTCCTCCATAGAGGTCAGGGCGCTCCACTCTGGCTGGTTGATGCCGTTGTTGGTCAACATCTGAGAGAACTTGGCACGGTCCTCAGCATTATCGATGTCCTTGGCAGCAGTACCCAGGATTGGCACGTTCTGTGCATCCAAGTGCATAGCCAAGTTGTTTGGAATCTGACCACCGGTAGATACGATGACGCCATGAGGCTGCTCCATCTCGATGATATCCATCACACGCTC
>NZ_QSQJ01000069.1:0-860 GCF_003436715.1 Prevotella sp. TF12-30
AGGAGCGGATGGCAATTGGTTTGTTGTGCCCACCGATTGCTCGTTCACGGCCATCGGTCATGTTTTAAGCGATGGTCAAAGCGGCACCATCACGGCCCATCTTTTTCCCGATATTCTGCCAAACAAGCCAGGCGTCTATCGCTTCTTCTACGAAGATAACATAGATGGCAATAAGGTGCTGCTTATGGCAACCTTTGAGTTGAAGTAAAAAAATGCAAAATTGTTAAACATATCTTACGATAAGTTTGTCCGACAAGCATCTGCCGTTTATGGGGAGAGTAGTGCATATCTCGTTCGAAATAAAAAAGACGAACCAAGTGATGAAATGATGAAAGAGATGTATGCAATTGCAAGTGTACATCAAAGAAACTCCAAAGCTTATGGTGTAAACTCTGAGCCAGCTAAAGACTTTCGTAAAAAAGGTGAAAGTCAAAGAAATGAATTACCTCTCATGCGAACAGCAATAGCGGCAGAAATTAATGCATTGTTTGGTGGCACAGATTACAGCTATGGGGCAACAATGTGGGATGGCGCAGAACAAGCCCAATTTTCTTCAAATGACATGCGTAGAAGCACAGGTAGATTCGAAATTCATATGAACACTATGGGATGGAAAATCTCCGATGGGCATTATGCAAAATGGAAGAAAAATGTTGGAAAATCGTTTAAAGCACCTCAAATTCGCATTGCTCCAACGCATTTTAATGACGGCAAACGTAATATGAATGCTGGAAAAACAAGATTACAATCAACAGCAGTATACGGAAGAACTATCTTTTGGAAAGGAACTAAATAAAAATTAGTAATGAGATTTTGTGCGATATTAATACTTTCTGTGATTTCAATTCTAAACAGTTTGG
>NZ_QSQJ01000069.1:870-6190 GCF_003436715.1 Prevotella sp. TF12-30
GCGATATTAATACTTTCTGTGATTTCAATTCTAAACAGTTTGGAATTGAAATCACAGACTGTTGTAAACATTTTAAGTAATGGTTATAAGTTAGAGAGAAGTTTATTTCTACACGGGAAAAAAATCGGGGTATATAATAAAAAGGGTAGATTGATTAAATTGTCCACAGATGACAAAACGCGTCAAAAGATATTTTTAAATCAATCTAATAGCCTAACAGATTATGGAATAATGCTAAAATATCCCGAGGTCATATATAAGGATGCATGTGTTATTGCTGATATTTTATCAAGTTATGACCCAAGCGAAATTTTGTCATTTACAAAGCCAATAGGGGAACAAAAAAAGATTTCTATACAAAATATCAATAAGTATTACACATATCTTGATGCCAGTGTTGACTATGTGTTAAGTATTGAAATTATAGTCAAGGATTGTCTTATTACTCAATATAGTTATACATATAAGCCAAACATGTCTGACGTCATTATTTCATATACATGTGTCTTTACTTATGATAAGAATAATAGGGTCGTAAAATTAAAAAAAGAATATAGGAAACACTATGAAACAATAGAATTCATATATGAAACCAAATAAGACATGTTTCTTGCCAAGTCATATTGTGACTTTCGGTGTATCGAACATTTGGGTCGTCAGATGGAAGAACCATCTTCAATGCCCGATATTTCAAGTCTGCTACCTCCCAAGCTTGATGCTCTCGCCATTGAGTTAGGTTGCCCCAAATGGAGATGACAAGAGATAGAGCCAAGCCTCCAATGAAAAGAAGAACATACTTTGAAGTTGGCTCGAAGCGATGAGTCACTACTTTCTTCAGAGGTGTATTATCCATTGCGTGAAGTTTGTCCTGCACAATTTTTGATGTGGCATTCAGCTCTTGTTTCACCTGATTAATGGTACACTGCGCATCACAACTTTGCGACACGCTGCATTGAAGGCAACTGCGACTACAAGACCGTAAGCGTACTGCTCGGTCATGCCAATATTACAACAACCCTTAATCTCTATGTTCATCCGAACATGGAACAGAAGAAAAAGTGCATCACCAAGATGTTCAAGTCGCTTGGAAAATAGGGAAGAACAGATGAAAGCCGAATATAGGGAAGTAATAAGTCTGCTCCGCAAGGGATATTCCGTTCGGGATGTGGCAAAGTTGAGTGGTTAAGGGGTAAGTACCGTACAACGAGTGAAGCGATTACTAAAAGTACAATCACAGCAATAATACTATTAATTTTACGTTCTTTTTATAGAAAGGGTTTGTGCAATAGTGGCTTATAGGCTAAAAGCACTACCTTTGAATGCTGTTAAATATGGTAATGTTCAAAGTCACAATTTGTGATTTTGGAAAAATGAATATAAATATGACAGATAAAATAGGAAAAAAGGAGGCAACCTTTGCAGTGCCGTACAATGGCGAGGACAACAACGATTATGTCGATGGCAAGGGCTTCTGCTGCAATGATGGCAGCTTGGAGGCTGCTCAGACACGAGCTTTGGTGAGAGCTGCAAAGAATAACTTCCAAGAAGGCGACGCATACGAGAAGATGCAGTTCTACTACCACCCAGACCATTTGGGTAGCAGTAGTTACATCACCAATCTTGATGGCGAGGTGGTGCAACATATCGAGTATGTTCCTTTCGGTGAAGTGTTCGTTGAGGAGCGCAACAACATTTGGAATACACCTTATCTTTTCAATGCGAAGGAATTCGATGAGGAGACAGGATTGTATTACTATGAAGCGAGGTACTATGATCCGAGGTTGAGTCTTTGGCTTTCTATAGATCCCAAAGAAGAAAAATATTCCAATGTGTCAACGTATTGTTATGTTATTTCTAATCCGCTGAAATATACAGATCCTACAGGTATGGAAATTGATATGACAAAAGTTCGTTTGGCTGATGAACAACTTAAATTGTCAACAACTCAGTCTGTAATAAAAGATTTGGCTTCTCAAACGGGATTACAACTCAGTTTGGACAAGGATAACAAGTTGCAATATGCTAAAAATGATGAAGGAAAACCTATTGTTAATAAGATTACCAACAAAAAAGGAAAAGAAATAGATGCAGGAAGTAAAACTGCAAGGAATTTCTTGATAAAAATGATTGACAACAAAACCGAGATAGAAGTATCCTATCATGCTAAACGTACTGTTACATCTGGAACTCAAATAGGTCTCAGTTTTGAGCAAATCAGTAACATGGTTAAAGGTGCTGTTGGTGTAGATGGCAATACGCTTGGTTTTGGCATGACCTTCTTACATGAACTTCATCATACAACAATAGGTGGAGACTATCATGATTCTACAGAACTTTTTGGAACTGGACCAGTTGTTGATAACATGAATATAATCCGCAATGAACTCAACAAACAAGGGTTTAATTATGGAGAAAGGTTAAATTATAAAGCGATCCATACAAAAGAAGGTAATATTATTCCTTTTAATGAATCGGCTTTAACTTCGTTGAAGTACAATAGTTCCATGGGGAAAAAGGCTCATTATATTAAAATAAAATGAGAATCATTATGAGAATATTCTTTTTGATGTGCATTTTGGGGGCTTCTTTGACGATAGCAGCTCAGAATATCATTTATGGTAATAAAAATGAGCAGAGAGCTATAAATATGGCATTTGATATTCTGCAAGTTTATTACCATTCAAAAGAACTGTGTGTTTCAGATTCGATTTATGATCTTGATTGGGATATTTTTTCAGATATGGTTGATACTCAGACCAAACAAATTCTCTGGTCTTATCGAATAGAGAAAAAATTTATTTGGAACGCTCCAACATATTCTGAAGCTTTATTATCTATATTCGGTCCTGAAACTTGTGATTCTTGTATGTATATAGCAAATTTTTCGGAGCCATATAAAGGAATGATAAGATGCGACATCCTACCAAAAGATAAAATGGTTGGCATTTATGGATCGCCTGTTATTTCGGCTTTTCTATTTAAATACAATAATAGAGGAGAAATTTATCAGAGCTATAAAGCTGAAGTCAATATAGACTAATTAAAATTCTTTCAAAAAGGGATTGTGTGAAATGGCACAGTCCCTTTTTATAAGATATTATACAAAGGTCTTTGTATGCCCAATTGTATGATTGCAACCCTCTCCATCTTCATCGCATTCCCATAAAGGTCTTTATTCCATAAAAGTTGTTATAAATGCTGCGAAAATTCTTGATTGTGACATTCCAACCGTAACTTTGCCAGTTCAAACAAATTAAATCATATCAAAATGTAGTAGAATTATAAAAAATCAGCAACAAAATGGAACACAAGAAACAGACCGGGCATGTCTGCCGATGGATGGTTTTTGGCATAACGATTGTCACCATCGTCGTAGGATGTACCATAGTAATCGGCCTATTTGAATGGCGCGACAGAAGCAGGATGGAGAGCAGGAACGCAGAGACACACCTTTGGCGTAAAAACGTGTATGACTTGAATATGCGTGTCGCCAAGTTATCTCTGCTTGGTGAGACATGGAAAAAATGTTAGACATATTATTGTGCGTTTTCTGATTATGCTGCAAATCAACGCAATAAATTCAATAGCCAATCGTTCTTTAGTTATAACATAAAAGCAAAACAATATGAACTATATTTGTCTTTGGGGAATATTAGCGTCTATAACAGGAATTGCAATAATGTTTTCTGTTATTAAGCACAAAAAGTCGGTAAGTGCCATAAAAAATAGCACTTACTTGATTTTTTCAATTTTGATGATATGCTTAGGAATAACAACCATCTTATTTAAAAGATATGATAGTATTTGTGCAATATTCTTTGGTATTACATTCCTAAATATCACATACAAAGACAGGCGTAATTTCCCACCGAGTTTTACAATAAACTATATTAATTATCTTCAAGGATATGTTGTTGGTTTTGTGTCTATAATGTATGCTTTGTTTAGAATTTTTGAATAAATAATCAAGTAATATGTCAATACAATTCCCTATACTTAATATTTCCTTAAGTAATTTAAGTTCACAGGATTTGGAAGAAACCCATATTGGAGACTTATGGGATTATCCTGGCGATAATAGTATCTTTGAAGAATACTACAATAATCAAAAATATGTTGACCAAAGTGGGCATATATTTAAAATAATAGGAAAAAGAAAATCAAATTTTATAAATTCAATAATCCATTTTAATAAAAAAGAACTGATATTTGAGGATTGTGGTGAGACTATTAGCTTCTCTGTATTGAAGGATTTTTTAATCAATAGATACAATTCATTAGATGATAATTTAGCTAAGTCGGTTCTGATTAGATTAACAAAACAATCAAAAAATATCAAGGATTTAATTGGGTAAACGTAAAAATTGTGAAATAATTTAAAATAACAGGTATGAAATATTTAATGCAAATATTACTTGGTTTAATACTTTTACAACTGCTGCAATCATGTGATTACAGTAAGAGTTGCGATGTGTTGTGGATGAAAAAAAATTTTGAAAATAATGCAGAGCTTTTTTTTGATGTTACTAATTTATTTAATAACTCTATTCCAATAAATTTAAAAAAAGAAAATTATGTTAATTTTAATATTAATGATAAAAATAATAGTGTTGATATTATTATAATAAGCAAAAAAGTAATTAATGGAGAAAGAGTCACTCAAAAAGCTAACTCACAAAGGTTAGATAACAAGAATTTTAATCTATTATTGAAAAACTTAGGATGGAACTATTCAAAAGTTGATTCAATACGAAATATGTTACAGAGGATAAAATGCAATACCATTAGAACCGTTGATTATAAATATTTTGATATTGAAATTTATAATAGCTCTAATTTATCGTATTCATATTTACATCTCAAACATAGTATAGAGTACCATAATATTAAAACAATATCAAATAATTCTAAATACGGTAATCTGTTTTCCATTTCTCTGTAACTAATAGCTTGTAGCCGAACAGTAAAAGAAAGCAATTGCAAGCGTGTAAAACAAACTGTATTAAACTATAATAATTATTGTTTAACACAGTTTATTGTACGCTCGGCATGAGCTTATTCTAATGGGTGCAAGTCCCTAATAAGCCTGGTGTGGGAGGTCGGTAAATGTGAAAATAGGAAGCAACTGCCTTTTATGATTAGCATTTACCTCCTACCCGATTCGAAGCGAAGAATGCGCTTGTACCAGATGGTCGTTGTCTATTATTTCTGATTAATTTTCTTTTTAATTTCATTCGCCTCTTTAAATAGGCTATTAGCAATGCTATCTTTAATTGCTGCCATCTGTCTCATTTCGTTATGGTAGCAAATTGAGTCCTCG
>NZ_QSQJ01000069.1:6200-6822 GCF_003436715.1 Prevotella sp. TF12-30
CTCATTTCGTTATGGTAGCAAATTGAGTCCTCGTAAATATTTACACGAGTTCTCACTTTCTCAATAACTTCTTTATTTGGGCATACAGAAAAATTCTTTTCGATGTATCGAACATTGGGGTCGTCAGATGGAAGAACCATCTTCAATGCCCGATATTTCAAGTCAGCCACCTCCCAGTCTTGGTGTTCTCGCCATTGGGTAAGATTGCCCCAAATAGAGATAACAAGAGATAGAGCCAAGCCACCAATGAAAAGAAGAACACACTTTGAAGTTGGCTCGAAGCGATGGGTAACAACTTTCTTCAGAGGTGTATTACCCATTGCGTGAAGTTTGTCCTGCACATTTTTTGATGTGGCATTCAGCTCTTGTTTCACCTGATTAATTGCATCAAACAAGAGTTTGCTTCGCTGTTCATCTTTACTTATTTCTTTCTTGGTAAGGTCGGTAAAGATGCAGATAGCCTCTCTTAATCTTGCCAATTTGTCAATAGACTCCCCTTCTTTTACAGCTATAGAAAGGATGGCTTTTTCAAGCTTGCATGTATCAACACTTACAGGGACAGGAATGCATCCAGCCTCTGCATTCTTTGGTGAAGCAGAAAGTTCATCGACTTTCTGCTCCA
>NZ_QSQJ01000007.1:0-1827 GCF_003436715.1 Prevotella sp. TF12-30
AAACGAAAAGGATATTCGTCCTAAGTACAGACAACAAACACCGATTGCTTCAGCAATGAGGCAAGAAGTAAAAATGATATTTTACAATGGAGAGTTTGATCCTGGCTCAGGATGAACGCTAGCTACAGGCTTAACACATGCAAGTCGAGGGGAAACGATAGAGGAAGCTTGCTTCCGATAGGCGTCGACCGGCGCACGGGTGAGTAACGCGTATCCAACCTGCCCATCACTTGGGGATAACCTTGCGAAAGTAAGACTAATACCCAATGACGTCCATAGAAGACATCTGAAATGGATTAAAGATTTATCGGTGATGGATGGGGATGCGTCTGATTAGCTTGTTGGCGGGGTAACGGCCCACCAAGGCGACGATCAGTAGGGGTTCTGAGAGGAAGGTCCCCCACATTGGAACTGAGACACGGTCCAAACTCCTACGGGAGGCAGCAGTGAGGAATATTGGTCAATGGGCGAGAGCCTGAACCAGCCAAGTAGCGTGCAGGATGACGGCCCTATGGGTTGTAAACTGCTTTTATAAGGGAATAAAGTGAGTCTCGTGAGACTTTTTGCATGTACCTTATGAATAAGGACCGGCTAATTCCGTGCCAGCAGCCGCGGTAATACGGAAGGTCCGGGCGTTATCCGGATTTATTGGGTTTAAAGGGAGCGTAGGCCGGAGATTAAGCGTGTTGTGAAATGTAGATGCTCAACATCTGCACTGCAGCGCGAACTGGTTTCCTTGAGTACGCACAAAGTGGGCGGAATTCGTGGTGTAGCGGTGAAATGCTTAGATATCACGAAGAACTCCGATTGCGAAGGCAGCTCACTGGAGCGCAACTGACGCTGAAGCTCGAAAGTGCGGGTATCGAACAGGATTAGATACCCTGGTAGTCCGCACGGTAAACGATGGATGCCCGCTGTTGGTCTGAATAGGTCAGCGGCCAAGCGAAAGCATTAAGCATCCCACCTGGGGAGTACGCCGGCAACGGTGAAACTCAAAGGAATTGACGGGGGCCCGCACAAGCGGAGGAACATGTGGTTTAATTCGATGATACGCGAGGAACCTTACCCGGGCTTGAATTGCAGAGGAAGGATTTGGAGACAATGACGCCCTTCGGGGTCTCTGTGAAGGTGCTGCATGGTTGTCGTCAGCTCGTGCCGTGAGGTGTCGGCTTAAGTGCCATAACGAGCGCAACCCCTCTCCTTAGTTGCCATCAGGTCACGCTGGGCACTCTGGGGACACTGCCACCGTAAGGTGTGAGGAAGGTGGGGATGACGTCAAATCAGCACGGCCCTTACGTCCGGGGCTACACACGTGTTACAATGGCAGGTACAGAGAGATGGTGTTCTGCAAAGCGCATCTAATCCTTAAAGCCTGTCTCAGTTCGGACTGGGGTCTGCAACCCGACCCCACGAAGCTGGATTCGCTAGTAATCGCGCATCAGCCATGGCGCGGTGAATACGTTCCCGGGCCTTGTACACACCGCCCGTCAAGCCATGAAAGCCGGGGGCGCCTAAAGTCCGTGACCGTAAGGAGCGGCCTAGGGCGAAACTGGTAATTGGGGCTAAGTCGTAACAAGGTAGCCGTACCGGAAGGTGCGGCTGGAACACCTCCTTTCTGGAGAGACGAATTTCCTATGAAGATTTAGGAACAAGACTTAAAAGTTCGCTTCTCTTCTTGTACGCACCATCTGTTTAATTAAATAAGAGATAGAGAATGTTCGGCAGAGATGCTACTCTTTACCAACACAGTCCTATAGCTCAGTTGGTTAGAGCGCCACACTGATAATGTGGAGGTCGGCAGTTCAAATCTGCCTGGGACTACTTCTC
>NZ_QSQJ01000007.1:1837-3728 GCF_003436715.1 Prevotella sp. TF12-30
AGGAGACTGGGATTCCTTATACATTATATAATATATAGGGATGGCTCAAGTAAAATGGTTCAACTCCACAATCTCCACTATGCCTTTTAAGGCAAGAAGATCTTTGACATATTGACACAAGCAAAACTGTAAGTAATGAACTTTAGTTCAGACTAAAGTGACTCAAATCGCAAGATGAGATTTCACAAGTTAGAATAGAGCTGAAAGTATGAGCTACTTATTCGTTATTCGGAAACGAGTAACAAGAATACAGTCGTAAAGAAAGTAAGAAAGGGCGTATGGCGGATGCCTAGGCTCACGGAGGCGATGAAGGACGTGATAAGCTGCGATAAGCTTCGGGTAGGTGCAAATAACCTTTGATCCGGAGATTTCCGAATGGGACAACCTAGCCGTCTGAAGGACGGTTACTCGATCTTCAAGATTGAGAGCTAACGCAGGGAACTGAAACATCTTAGTACCTGCAGGAAGAGAAAATAAATGAATGATTCCCCCAGTAGTGGCGAGCGAACGGGGAACAGCCCAAACCAGTGGCGTCGCAAGGCGTGGCTGGGGTTGTAGGACCGCGACATTGTATTGAAATGGTGAGTGGAAGTATCTGGAAAGTTACATCACAGAAGGTGATAATCCTGTACACGAAGCCAAATCAAGCATAGCGGTATCCTGAGTAACGCGGGACACGAGGAATCCTGCGCGAATCTGCCGGGACCATCCGGTAAGGCTAAATACTCCCGTGAGACCGATAGCGAACGAGTACTGTGAAGGAAAGGTGAAAAGAACCCCGAGCAGGGGAGTGAAATAGTTCCTGAAACCATGCGCCTACAAGCGGTCGGAGCATCTTACGATGTGACGGCGTGCCTTTTGCATAATGATCCTACGAGTTACCGTCACTGGCGAGGTTGAGTACCATGAGGTACGTAGCCGCAGTGAAAGCGAGCCTGAAGAGGGCGCACAGTCAGTGGGGGTAGACGCGAAACCAAGTGATCTACACTTGGCCAGGATGAAGTCCCGGTAACACGGGATGGAGGTCCGCACCAATAAGCGTTGAAAAGCTTCTGGATGAGCCGAGTGTAGGAGTGAAAGGCCAATCAAACTTGGAGATAGCTCGTACTCCCCGAAAGGCATTTAGGTGCCGCGTCGGATGGTCACCGTGAGAGGTAGAGCGACCGATAGGACAAGAGGGCTTCACCGCCTATCGAGTCCTGACGAACTCCGAATGCTCACGGTTCGCAGTCCGGCAGTAAGGGGGCGGGTGCTAAGGTCCGTCCCCGAGAGGAGAAGAATCCAGACCGCCGTCTAAGGTCCCGGAGTTCTGCCTGAGTTAGTCTAACGAAGTCTGGTCCCTATGACAGCTAGGATGTTGGCTTGGAAGCAGCCATTCATTCAAAGAGTGCGTAACAGCTCACTAGTCGAGGGTCCGGGCATGGATAATAATCGGGTATAAGGCAGACACCGAAGGCGCGGGATAGCAATTATGAAAGTATCGGTAGGGGAGCATACTCACAGCGTCGAATGGTGTACGTAAGTTATCCTGGAGCGGTGAGTAAAGCAAATGTAGGAATAAGTAACGATAAGGAGGGTTAGATTCCCTCCCGCTGTAAGACCAAGGTTTCCCGGGCAATGCCAATCAGCCCGGGGTCAGTCGGGTCCTAAGTCTAAGCCGAACGGCGATGGCGATGGCAGAGACGGTTAATATTCCGTCACTGCCGCATGGGGCGACGTGGAGACGGAGCAGTGAAACCACCGCGGGGCGACGGAAGTCCCCGTTGAAGAGTGTAGGTGTTGAGGAGAGCAGGCAAATCCACTCTCCGAGCTGAACCTGATAGTACGGAGTCCTCTTCGGAGGAATCTGATAGTGTGGGTAATCATACTCCCGAGAAAATCCGCTAAGCTT
>NZ_QSQJ01000007.1:3738-114142 GCF_003436715.1 Prevotella sp. TF12-30
GTTGAGGATGGCAGGCAAATCCACCATCCGAGCTGAACTTGACAGTATGGAGTCTTCTTCGGAAGAATCCAATAGTGTGGGTAATCATACTCCCGAGAAAATCCGCTAAGCTTAACCCATGCGGCACCCGTACCGCAAACGGACACACGTGGTCGGGTAGAACATACTAAGGCGTTGAGAGATTCATGGTTAAGGAACTAGGCAAATTGACCCTGTAACTTCGGGATAAAGGGTCCTCGTGATGAGCGAGGCGCAGAGAATAGGTCCAGGCAACTGTTTAACAAAAACACAGGGCTGTGCAAACTCGAAAGATGAGGTATACAGCCTGACACCTGCCCGGTGCCGGAAGGTTAAGAGGAGATGTCACCAGCAATGGGAAGCATTGAATTGAAGCCCCGGTAAACGGCGGCCGTAACTATAACGGTCCTAAGGTAGCGAAATTCCTTGTCGGGTAAGTTCCGACCTGCACGAATGGTGTAATGATCCGGACGCTGTCTCAACCATGAGCTCAGTGAAATTGTAGTATCGGTGAAGATGCCGATTACCCGCGATGGGACGAAAAGACCCCGTGAACCTTTACTACAGCTTAGCATTGACCTTGGTCATCCGATGTGTAGGATAGGCCGGAGGCTTTGAAGCGGGAGCGCCAGCTTTCGTGGAGCCATCCTTGAAATACGGCCCTTTGGCTGTCTGAGGTCTAACGCGCGATGCGCGGACACTGCTTGGTGGGTAGTTTGACTGGGGTGGTCGCCTCCAAAAGCGTAACGGAGGCTTCCAAAGGTGCCCTCGGGTCGATTGGTAACCGACCTCAAAGAGTGCAATGGCATAAGGGCGCTTGACTGGGAGGCAGACATGCCGAGCAGGCAGGAAACTGGGGCATAGTGATCCGGCGGATGTGTATGGAAACTCCGTCGCTCAAAGGATAAAAGGTACTCCGGGGATAACAGGCTGATCCCCCCCAAGAGCTCATATCGACGGGGTGGTTTGGCACCTCGATGTCGGCTCGTCACATCCTGGGGCTGGAGAAGGTCCCAAGGGTTGGGCTGTTCGCCCATTAAAGTGGCACGCGAGCTGGGTTCAGAACGTCGTGAGACAGTTCGGTCTCTATCTATCGTGGGCGTGGGAGTTTTGAGTGGTGCCGTCACTAGTACGAGAGGACCGTGATGGACAGACCTCCGGTTTACCAGTTGTGCCGCCAGGCGCACCGCTGGGTATCTGAGTCTGGATTGGATAAGCGCTGAAAGCATCTAAGTGCGAAGCCAGCCGCAAGATGAGAACTCCATTGAGGGTCGTCAAAGACGATGACGTTGATAGGATGCAGGTGTAAAGACAGCGATGTCAAAGCCGAGCATTACTAATTGCCCGAACACTTTCTTTAGGAAAGTTCATAGTTTCAACTGTATATACAGTTCATTATCTTGTTTTGCTTGTGTGCAAATACGTCATACCCCATTATCAGGTGGTTATTGCGGTGAGGTCCCACCTCTTCCCATTCCGAACAGAGAAGTTAAGCTCACTTGCGCCGATGGTACTGCAATGCAATGCGGGAGAGTAGGTAGCCGCCTTCTTTTATCAAAGCCTCAGATTTCGAAAGATTTCTGAGGCTTTTTTGTATCTTTGCATTCACAAAAATAGAAATTAATTATGAATCAATTTACAAAGATTATTGCAGCCCAACTCAAATTACGTGAGCAGGCTGTCGAGAATACATTGGAGCTTCTTGAAGAAGGATGCACCATTCCTTTTATTTCCCGTTATCGTAAGGAGAAAACGGGAAATATGGATGAGGTGAATATCGAGGCCATCGCTCAGGCAAACGAGAAGTTGAAGGAAATGGCGAAACGAAAAGAAACCATCCTGAAGACTATTGATGAGCAAGGTAAACTGACAGATGCTCTTAAAAAGCGTATCGAAAACTGTTGGGATGCCACAGAATTGGAGGATATCTACCTTCCTTTCAAACCTAAGCGCAGAACCCGTGCACAGATTGCACGTGAGGCTGGTTTGGAACCTTTAGCGCAAGTTCTGCTTTTTCAGCGTGAACGCAACCCGCTGCAAGCTGCTAAGAAGTTTGTAAGCGACAAGGTGAAGGATGCTGATGCTGCCCTGCAGGGTGCTAAGGATATCATTGCCGAAATGGTGAGCGAGAGCGAGGAGAGTAGAAACCAGATTCGTGGCGAGTTCCGTCGTGGCGCTATCATCACCTCTAAGGTGGTTGCCAAGAAGAAGGATGAGGAGGAAGCTCAGCGCTTTTCTGATTACTTCGATTTCTCTGAGCCTTTGAAGAAATGTTCTTCCCATCGCCTCTTGGCGATGCGCCGTGGTGAGGCTGCCGGTTTCCTCCGTATCAGTATCTCTGCAGATGATGAGCAGTGCCAGGATAAGTTGAAGCGCCACTATGTGCATGGATATGGTGAGTGCCAGACATTGGTTGGCGAAGCGGTGGATGATGCCTTTAAGCGTCTTTTGAAACCTAGTATTGAAACCGAATTTGCTGCTCTCAGTAAGCAGAAGGCGGATGAAGAGGCAATTGTGGTTTTTGCTGAGAACCTGCGCCAGCTCTTGCTCGCTGCTCCTTTAGGTCAGAAGCGAGTGATGGCTGTTGATCCTGGTTTTGCCAATGGTTGCAAGACTTGTTGTCTGGATGCACAAGGTAATCTGATTCATCATGAAATCGTTTATCCTCATCCTCCTCGTAATAAGAAAAATGAGGCTACTTCGGCTATCCTGCGCATGGTGAAGATGTATCAGGTAGAGGCGATGGCTGTGGGTAATGGTACGGCAAGTCGCGAGACGAGTGACTGGTTGCACGAAATAAGTTATCCACACCCTGTGGATATCTATGTAGTAAGTGAGGATGGTGCTTCTATCTATTCTGCTTCCAAGATTGCCAGAGATGAATTCCCGGATGAGGATGTAACCGTGCGTGGTGCTGTAAGTATTGGTCGCCGACTGATGGATCCGCTTGCCGAACTGGTAAAGATTGATCCTAAGAGCATCGGTGTAGGACAGTATCAGCATGATGTGGATCAAACACAGCTTAAGAAGAGCTTGGATACCGTGGTGATGAGTTGTGTAAACTCGGTGGGTGTCAACCTGAATACCGCATCGCAGCATCTTCTTACCTACGTGAGTGGTCTCGGTCCTACTCTTGCCAAGAATATTGTGGAATACCGTAAGGAGAATGGAGCCTTTGCTTCGCGTGCCCAGTTGAAGAAGGTGCCACGTCTGGGGCCTTCTGCTTTCGAGCAGTGTGCCGGCTTCCTCCGTATTCCTGGTGCCAAGAATCCTTTGGATAACAGTGCTGTTCACCCAGAGCGTTATGCCTTGGTTGAGCAGATGGCGAAAGATCAGGGAGTCACCGTGAAGCAGCTGGTGGAAGATAAGGATTTGCAGAAGAAAATAGATATTAAGAAATATGTCACTGCTGAGGTGGGTATGCCTACTTTGATGGATATTATGGCTGAGCTTGACAAACCTGGTTTGGATCCTCGTGGAGAGGTTGAAAAATTTGAGTTTGATGCAAGCATCAAGACCATTGAGGATCTGCAGGAGGGGATGGTAGTGCCTGGCATCGTAACCAATATCACCAAATTTGGCGCCTTTGTAGATATAGGTGTTCACAATGATGGATTGGTTCACGTTTCACAGATGTCAAACCGCTACATCAGTGACCCTAGTGAAGTAGTGAAGCTCCATGAGCATGTGATGGTGAGAGTGACAGAAGTAGATTTGAAGCGCAAGCGCATTGCCTTGTCAATGAAGGGAGTGAAATAATGGATATGAATCAATATATAAACAAAGGTGAAAATATAAATAAAGGTGAAACCCTCGGTAAAGAGGGCTTCACCCATTTTGGAGACAGTACCAATCAAGACAGTTGCTCTCTATCCAGTATCTCTCAAGACTGTATAGAGTCGGCTTATTGCTTTATTCATCAGAAGCTTCGTGTCTATGAGTTCTCTACCAATCCCACGCAGCGTGATGATATCGAATATGCTATCAGCCAGTATGTGGATGGCATGAATCCGCAGCTTTATCAGAAACTTGCTGATGGAAGAGATGGTTTCCTTCTCGACCATGTAAGTTTTGAGCAGGATATGAGAAAGGCACAGGCGCAACTGGAAAAAATGATGGTGTAACCTATTTATTTCAAATTACAGTCGGGAAGAACTTCCATGCATCTTCTTCCTTCTACGGTTTTCAGGATGCATCCGATGGTCTTTCTACCAATGTTTCTATTGACAGGTACTTGATTCTGCGCAATAACTTCTACATAATGAACGCCGGCATTCGGTACATCCATAGGGAGGGTACCTTCTGCCTGCATCTTGCCATGTTCGAATCTGTCAACATCATCAAATCTGACGTAATGGTTGGTCTTGCCGTCAATGAATCCCACACATACAGAGTCCTTGTCTGAGGCGACGGACGCAAAGATGAGTTTTTCGCCAGCGTAACGCTTGAATGCTCTGCCCCGTTCTCTCTGCAAGAGCTCTGCCATCGAAACCTTGCATACCTTTCCGCTTTCATAGACAAGAATGAGCCATCCTTCTTCTTCGTCTTCATGAACAGCCAGTTTCAGGCGATAATCCTGCCAGTCGTCTTCATCCAGTATCTTGTATTCGTCCGTGTCCATCAGACAGATGACTGCCGTGATAGGGCGGTAGCCTTCCTCGTAATCGTGCAATGCATTGTTGCGCAGACGTGAGGTTTGGATGTGGTCGGTGATAGGAGCAGATTCTACATGCTTAGTGGAGTTTTTTGACTCCTTGGTGGCTAGAGTGTTTTCTAACGCAGTCGGCATTTCTTCCTGTGTAACCACTGCATGCGGAATGTGCTCTTCTGCCCATTGTTTTCTGATGGCAAGGAACTTGTCCTTATAGGTTTCGTTTACCTTGCGCGCAGATGTACCCATGCGTTCATAATATACATTGCCTACGGCTTTAGGTGTAGGGCATGGCTCGATGTCGATGATGAGTACCGCATTGCTGATATCCGTATCGAAGTGAGTATGTATATAATGTGCTCCTTCCTGACCGAGATAATAGATGATCTGATTGTTGACATATACCTCATACTTATCTCTGGAGCCTTTGAAGAGCGGGTTCTTCAAGTCCTCTTCCAATCCCATTTCATAGCCAATATCCGATACGCCCAGATAGAGATGGCCGCCCTCGGCATTGAGGAAGGCACATATTTCCTGCATAATCTTGACGGTTTGTGCCTGTACATCCACTCGCATGGAGTTTTCCGGATAGATGATGGAGGTCTTGAACTCGGTATGGAAATCTTCCTTGCCATAGTTCTTCTTGTTGGAAGATGACTTGTGGAGTTTCAGAAGAGCGCGAATCTTGTCGAGGATATCACCGGCTTGGGTGAGAAGTCCCGATTTCTTCACGAAGTTATGAGAGAGCACGAGCGATGCCAGTTGCTGCAGGTGAGGATCTTCTGTAAGACAGCTCCAATGGTACAGGTCTTCGTAGTGTTCCTCGCTATCCAGACAACCGATGATACGCAATTGCATAAAGTCGTGGCGAAGGATGGCATTGCGTTCAAACAATTCCGGTTCCTTTTCGGCGATATGCTCAATCTTGTTGATATCTACCTTATCTAATGTTGCAAAGTCGTTGAGCACCTCCAGGAGCGTAAGTCGACTATCGTAATAACTGGTTCTCTCCTTGCTGTCGAGCATGATGGCAAGAAGTCGGCAGAAATTGAGATAGTTGTATGCCTTGATCTTGTCTTCTTCTAGGGTGGCTTTGGCATCTATGATGCTCATCATTTCCGATACATATACTTTCTCTATAGGCATCGCATTAGCCAATTCATCCTTTTCATTCTTTGGATTGTAAACCTCATGTGCTGCATACCCCAGCATCAGCTGATGGAAAGCATCGGCAAGACTGAATCGGCTTTCCGGTGATTCCCGCAGGAAGGTGCCGTTGAGATAACCATTGGTTCCTTCCGTAATGTTATCAACTTCTATCACCATACCTTTTTTCAAATCATCGAGAGTCATGCCAGGGGCAGGACATACGGAAACTGAAAAGCCTTCGCTGCTTACGGCAGGAACACGAGGTACGTCTGATACCTGATTGAAGAGCAGACAGGTGAGGCGAGAGTTATAAAACAGATCGTTTACTCGTACGTCGTCTGCGTATTCGCTGATCATATCACGCATGGCAAAGACATAACTTCCATCATTGTTGACTTCTTTTACGTAAGCATGCAACAAGAGCGGCATCCCTTGATATTCAAACGACTGGGTGTTGATGTCGCCAGGGAAGAAAGGTACAACATCGTTTAAAACATCTAACGTTCCCACTCCCTCACAACCTTCTTCTACTACTTTGCATTCAAATAAGAGCTGTCCTGCCAGTTGTTTGGTTACGATGATGGTCGTTTCATCATCTATATAGAGTTTTCTGTTTTGCTTTTTTGAGGACTTACGCTTTTGGGAGAATAGAGAATGGTTGATGTATTCCCACAGCTCCTTATAGTGTTCGATGGTAGTACCTACTTTTCCACGCAGTTTCACCGGTGGTTTTTCGTCCAGGCGGATGGAAAGTCCATGCCATAATCCCATACGTGAAGAGAGAGGCATATATACATTCTCTTTATCCAAATCCTTTGGCTGTATGGTGATAGCTTGCTCGTTGACGGTGAGAAGAGTTGTTTCATTCTCATATTTGGCAGGTTCAAAACTCTCCACGGTTTCATTGTCCTGTTGGGAGCAGAGCATATTGGCGAGGACGAATGCGTCATCGCTGTTGAAAGGAAGGGCAGCATTGAATTCTGTCGGGGTGAAGAGAGAAAGGAATGCTTTCTGGAGAGTCTTGTTTGGGTCGCTTACATTCATCAGCGAAACCAAGCGATAGAGCAATGCCTGATTCAGTGAGTTGTCGTAAATCTTATGCGATGCATGACGTCCCAGTATCAGCTCGATGGTCAAAACCTGAATCATGGTTTCCTTGGTTGTTGCATCGCTGGAGAGTCTGTCTGTCTGGTGATAGATATTCTCTACATAGCTTTGTAACAGTTTGAGCCATTGCATCTGAAAGGGTTTTCTGTTCCAAAGATATACCTGCTGGCTGCGAAGGGTGGTCAGAATAGACGTGATGAGTTTTTCCATAATCGAAAAGTCGAGCATGAAGATGCATTGCATGATGCAGAACTGCTTGCGTGGATGGTAGATATAGGCACAAGTGGATAGAGTGGAAAGAATCTGGCTGATGGTATGCTCGGCCTTTCCCTCTCTTAATATTCTGATGGCTTGAATGTAGTAAGATATCAGTTCGATGATATCGGTAAATCGCTGTTCGAGCAGCATGCGCTCGGCTTCCTTGCATCGGGGTAGTAGATTCTCTCCCTGTAGCGTTTCGATGCATTGGGAATGAATCTGCAGGAGTAATGTCTGTAATTCATCTTGGCTGAGATGATTGGAGATGCCAGCTATCCATCGGTGGCACTCCAGGTCGAAGATGTCAGAAGGCGTATCTCCGAGCATCAGATTTCTGAACTCAGGGGTATTCCAGTTTTCATCACCTATGATTTCACGAAAATCTTTATCTGAAAGTGAAAACTCCGACTTATCGGCGCCCAATACTTCTACGAGTTGTACCTCCATGTATTTCTGGCGGAACTTCATCACTCTGCATCTTACTCTAGGAGTGAGCGCTGCATTGATGATGGTATCTCTTTTCAACATGGCTGTGAAGCCGTATTCGTCTTCCAGGTGATAGAAATCACCTAATGTCATCTTGATCTTGAAATCCACCTCATCATTTTCCTTATAATGTTTTCTCATGAGGTGTTCTATGTTCTGGGAAATAAAAACCTTGCCTAGATGGGTTGTAATCATCAGACAGTCAAGTGTCTTAGGGGCGGGTTGCCTCCTTTGGAAGTCAATCTGTCCTACCTTGTAAATTCTGTTTTCTACTTCGATGACGAACTTATGTTCTTCTTCATCAATGCGCAGAACCTTTGCCTTGATATTCTTGTAATTATTCATATAGAATGGTTTTTTGTGATATGATGTTATAATAATACTGCAAAGATATATATATTCTGTGAATTTTCAGTATATTCTCGTTAAAAAAACTCTAATTTTAACAAAGCATAAAAAGTTGGCATAACGTATGATGCTATGAATATTTTTTTGTATATTTGCATTTTCGATAAAACATTAATAAACTAGAGACGATGAAAGCATTTACATATATTAAAAAAGGAAAATTCGCTTTTGTAGAGAAAGCGAAACCTACCATCAAGGATGCCAAGGATGCTATAGTGAGAGTAACAATGAGCAGTATCTGTACCAGCGACCTGCATATCAAGCATGGTTCAGTGCCTCGTGCCGTACCTGGTATTACCGTGGGGCATGAGATGGTGGGTGTTGTAGAAGAAGTAGGCGGGCAGGTTACCCATGTGAAGCCGGGCGATAGAGTAACGGTGAATGTGGAGACTTATTGTGGCGAATGCTTCTACTGCCAGCATGGATACGTAAACAACTGTACTTCTCCTCACGGTGGCTGGGCGTTGGGGTGCAGGATAGATGGTGGCCAGACGGAATACGTCAGAGTTCCGTATGCCACTACCGGATTGAATAAGATTCCTGATACGGTGAGCGATGAGCAGGCACTCTTTGTTGGCGATATTCTTGCCACTGGATTCTGGGCAACCCGAATCTCGGAAATTAAGGAAGAAGATACGGTTCTCATTATTGGAGCAGGTCCTACGGGAGTTTGCTGTTTGCTCTGCACCTTACTGAAGAATCCTGGAAAAATCATCGTTTGCGAGAAATCAGAAGCCAGGAGAGCATTTATCCAGGAACATTATCCGCAGGTTCTTGTGGTAGAACCGGAAGATTGCGAAACCTTCGTCGAGGAACAGAGTTTGCATGGTGGAGCCGATGTGGTGATGGAGGTAGCTGGTGGTTCAGATACCTTCCAGTTGGCATGGAAGTGTGCCCGTCCTAATGCCATCGTTACTATTGTTGCTATGTATGATAAGCCCCAGATGCTTCCGCTTCCTGATATGTATGGCAAGAATCTCATTTTCAAGACGGGTGGAGTAGATGGCTGTGATTGTGAGGAAATCCTGAGCTTGATAGCACAGGGCAAGATAGATACCACTCCTCTCATTACCCATCGTTTTCCGTTATCTAGAATAGAGGAAGCCTACGATGTGTTTGAGAATAGAAAAGATGGGGTTATCAAGGTTGCTCTATATTGAGGTTTTCATATAAGTTGCCTTTATTGAGGTTTCATGTAAATTGAGATTTCACACAAAAACAAGGCGCAAGCTATTCCTGTTGCGGAAAAAGCTTGCGCCCTTGATATATTTACGATGAGTAAATGAGCTTTTCTAAGATTAGAACTTGTAGATAGCTCCAAATGAAATGTTGCTTGCATCTACGTCAACTCCGAATGTAGATGAGCTCTTGCCCTCTTCTGGAGAATAACCTCTGTAACCGAGGAAGCCAATCTTTGAGATGAATTCAACATGCTTTGTAAGCTTAACAGCCAAACCTGGCTTGATGCCTACCTCGTAGAAGTCGCCACCGCCCTTGCTTACACTGCCATAACCGATAGTACCCTCGAAGAAGAGATCAACTACCTTGCTCTCTACTGCTGCATAGCGTACGTAAGGAGCAATAGTGAAGGTAGTAGCATCACCTACTCGGGCAATCTTGCAAACATCGCCCTTCTGGATACCTACCTCGATACCGGCATCCCACTTGTTGTTGAACTGATAACCGATTTCTGGGATGAGCTTGTAAGCTGTCTTGCTATCTTCATCACCAATCTTATTGCTAGAGATACCAGCAGTACCACCGATGTAAACCTGTGCGCTTGCGCAAACAGAAACGAGAGCCATCATAAGGCTCAACATAATCTTCTTCATAATTAATCTTTTAAACCGAAATTAATACTTTATTTCTTTTCTTTTATTGGAATTCCGTGGGCAAAGGTATAGGAAATATGCGAAAAACAAGAATAGTTTATCTGGTTTTCTTGTAAAATATGGGAATTTGTTGATTTAAATCAAAAAACGTGGTTATGTGACGACTGTTTCTTCCAATATCTATGAGTAAGTAGGTTGATGATAACTTCCTGATTTCTAGAAAGAAAAAATCCTAACTGCTTATTATCAAGCAGTTAGGATTTTCTTCGGTGCGCCTGATAGGACTCGAACCTACACGGCCTGAACCACTAGATCCTAAGTCTAGCGCGTCTACCAATTTCGCCACAAGCGCATTTGTGAGTGCAAAGATACAATAAATATTTGAATAAAAAGAAGAAATGAGCAGAAAAAAGCGGGTTTGTTTGTTTTTTACGAGAAATAATGGTACTTTTGCAGGCAAACTGAAAATAATCATGATGAAAAAAATGAATTATACAATAAAATTATAGTAACAATGAATACAAAGAATCTATTATTGTTGGCATCTCTTGTTTTTGCGATGCCATTGTCTGCTCAGAGTCCTCTGGAGGATTTCAAGCGAGACATTACGCTTTCGGGTAGTAACTATGTGGCTTATCGTGGACCTCAGAAGCAGTTAACTCCGGCGCCTAAGGGCTATAAGCCTTTCTATCTGAGCCACTATGGCCGTCATGGCTCCCGCTATATGATTGGCAAGCAGGCGTATGATGTGCCTTATTTCTCCCTGTTGAAGGCGAAGCAGGAAGGTAAGTTGACTGCCAAGGGTGAGGAAACACTGGCTAAGGTGAAGCTGATTCGTGAAGAGGCAAAGGGACGTGATGGCGAGTTGACTCCATTGGGAGCTCTCCAGCATCAGGGTATTACCAAGCGAATGATGGAAAGATTTCCTGAGATCTTTGCCGGTAATACGAATATTGAGGCACGAAGCACGGTGGTGATCCGCTGCATTCTCTCAATGGAGAATGGCTTGCAGCAGATGCTTCGCATGAATCCTAAGCTCCACATCTTCCATGATGCCAGCGAGCATGATATGTACTATATGAATCAGGGAGACAGATACCTGGATAGCTTGAAAAATAGCGTGGGCATCAAGGTGGTGCAGCAGGAGTTTGCCCAGAAGCACGTTAACTATAGCCGAGTGATGCAGGAACTTTTCAATGATCCGGCTTGGGTGAAGCAGAATATCAACCAGAGCGACTTGAACAGAAAGCTTTATGAGATGGCTAGCTCTGTACAGGGTACTGAGTTGAGAGGCAAGGTTTCGCTTTATGATCTCTTTACTGAGGAGGAGTTGTATCAGAATTGGGTAAGTACCAATATCTGGTGGCAGATAGCGTATGGCAATTCTCCTTATACGGGCAATGTTCAGCCATATTCCCAGCGTAATCTTCTGATGGATATCATCGAGAAGGCTGATAGCTGCATAGCTCTTCCGCATCCGGGTGCTACCTTGAGATATGGTCATGATACGATGGTTACTCCGCTTACTTGTCTCCTGGATCTGAATGGATATGGCGAGGAGATCAGAGATCCTGAGAGAATTTCTTCTCAATGGTTTGATTATAAGATTACTCCGATGGCTACCAACCTTCAGTTTGTATTCTATCGCAACAAGGCGAATGATGTGCTGGTGAAGGTATTGCTCTGCGAGGATGAGGCTACGCTTCCTATCAAGAGCGATGTGGAGCCTTATTACCACTGGAATGATTTCAAGGCTTATTGCCTGGAGAAACTGAAGGGGTATAAGAAATAAAAATATACAGCAATGCGACGCATATAATCATCTATAGAGAAAAAGGAGGGTGTATCCAAGTACACCCTCCTAAAAAATATATATCGAAAACTTTTCGAATTCTTTTATTGCTTCGATAACCAATCTTTGTCTTTCTGATCTTCTTCGAAATCTTTTTCTGAGAAGAGATTGGTTTGACCGGTCAGTTCATCTATTACCTGCTGCTCGCTTTTTCCTGCATCAGGATCGAGATTCTCTACAGCTTCAGCATTCTTACCTGCGCCTTCAGAATCGCCGGTTGCATCTTCTGCATCTGAATCGTCTTCTGCTGGAGGCTCCGGGAATCTTGTCGGTTCTAATTCCTCGATGCTTTCCAGTTTCCATGTCGTCAGGCGCTTACCCTTTGCCTTGAAACTCTTCTGGGCGATGAATTGCTCGGCATCGATTTCCTCGGCAGGTCGGATGGCATCCACACCACCATAGGTAACCTTGAGGCGAGGGAATGGGGTATCGGTGAGCAGGATAAGCTTGCTGTTCGGATTCTCTCCCAGACAATTCTGATGGCGCTTGGTGGCATCCATCGTAAATCGCTTGATGTATGGATATCCCTCATTGTCGGCATCATAGAGAATGGCTGTCCATATCTTGTGCTCGTCCCATTTCTCCAATCTCAGGATGTTGTCCTCGTAATGGTTGTTCACATCGAAGTTGGTGATGTAGAATTCGCCGTTGTCGAGTACTACCAGGATAGAGTCATCATCGTTGAATTCTCCCAGAAATCTGCCGTTCTCATCATAGTTGATGCGGTTTACATCCGGGTCGAACCATACCTTTCTTCCTCCCAGGGTACTGTGTCCGTGGCTCTTCAATCCGATGCGGCGGATGGTTCGCTTGGTGAGCAGGTTGCCCTTGGCAGCACGTCCCTTGATGAGGATTTCTGAGAAATCTTTCTCCAGGAAGATGCTCTGGCGTTTTTTGCTCAGATCAGGTTCCATCGTCACCTTGATGATTTCCGCTTCACCGTTAGGGTTGGCGGTGAAGTAGATGATGCGGCTTCCCGGTGTGCCCTGCGTGATATCGTAGAGCTTGTCGCGCGTCATGGCGGTTACGTTGAATCGCTTGATGAAGTAGTCGCCCTGCTTGCCATCGCGATATACGCAGTTGTAGATGGTTCGCTTGTCGTTCTTCTTGAACACCTGCACGTGGAGGATGTTCTTACCCACGAATATCTTGTCGGCAACCTTGGTTACCTTGAATTTTCCATCCTTGTAGAAGATGATGATGTCATCGAGGTCAGAGCAGTTGCATACGAATTCATCCTTCTTCAAGCCTGTACCTACGAAACCTTCCTGTCGGTTGATGTAGAGTTTCTGGTTGGCTTCCACCACCTTGGTTACCTCGATGGTATCGAAGTTCCTGATTTCGGTTTTTCTAGGATGCATCTTTCCGTACTTGCCCTTGAGATACTCAAACCAGTTGATGGTGACATCGGTCATGTGAGCGAGGTCGTTTTCTATTTCTGCCAGTTCTGCCTTGATCTTCAGCAGGAGGTCATCCGCCTTATCCTTATTATATTTCAGGATTCGCTGCATCTTGATTTCCAGGAGCTTGAGGATGTCGTCGCGTGTGATGTCTCGGTGGAAGGAGTATTCCACGTTTCCCTTGCCGTCGATATTGGCGGTGAAGATCTGATCCTTGAACGGCTCCAACTTGGAGTAGATGAATGCCACTACCTCGTCCTGACTCTTGCTCTGCTCGAACTTGCGCTCCTTGTAGATGCGCTCCTCTATGAAGATGCGTTCGAGCGAAGAGAAGAAGAGCTGCTCTTCCAACTCGCCCTTTCGGATCATCAGTTCGCGTCGGAGCAATCCCATGGTGCGGTCAACGCTATGTCTGAGCACATCGCTCACGGTGAGGAACTTCGGCTTGTTGTCCTCAATGACGCAGCAGTTGGGCGATATGTTGATTTCGCAGTCGCTGAAGGCATAGAGGGCATCCATCGTCTTGTCCGAAGATGTGCCTGGTGCCAGATGCACGAGGATTTCCACGTTGGCTGATGTGACATCATCCACCTTTCTTGCCTTGATCTTTCCCTTTTCCACCGCCTTGGTGATGGAGTCGATGAGGCTTCCGGTGGTTTTGCTGAATGGTATCTCGCTGATTACGAGTGTCTTGTTGTCGAGCTTGTCTATCTTGGCTCTTACCTTCAGTACGCCTCCTCGCTGTCCGTCGTTGTATTTGCTTACGTCGATGGCGCCTCCTGTAGGGAAATCCGGATAGAGCTGGAAGGGTTCTCCCTTGAGGTAGTGGATGGCAGCATCGCAGAGGTCGTTGAAGTTATGCGGCAGTACCTTGCTGCTCAAACCCACGGCGATACCCTCGGCACCTTGTGCCAGGAGCAGCGGGAATTTGGCTGGCAGGGTGATAGGTTCCTTGTTTCTGCCATCGTAGGAGAGTTGCCAGTCGGTGGTTTTAGGGTTGAATACCACATCCAGGGCAAATTTCGAGAGTCGTGCCTCGATGTATCGGGGAGCGGCAGCACGGTCGCCGGTGAGTATGTTACCCCAGTTACCCTGTGTGTCGATGAGCAGGTCTTTCTGTCCCATCTGCACGAGTGCATCTCCGATGGATGCATCACCGTGAGGGTGGAACTGCATCGTATGTCCCACGATGTTAGCCACCTTGTTGTATCTTCCGTCATCCATGCGCTTCATGGAGTGGAGGATGCGTCGCTGTACGGGTTTCAATCCGTCTTCGATATGAGGCACGGCACGCTCCAGGATGACATACGAAGCATAGTCGAGGAACCAGTTCTGATACATTCCGCTGAGGTGATGTACGGCAGAAGCATCAAAACGGTTCACCGGCTTGTAGTCGGAGTGTTCCTGAGGCGTATTTTCCTCATTTATCTCGTTTTTATCTTTAATTTCGTCGCTCATATATAGCTTTTAATACTTATTTTATTAATTTATGGCAAAAATACAACAATTTTTCGAGAAAAAAGAGTATCTTTGCCGAAAATTTGAAAAAAATAAGATTTAATCATGGCACAGGAAGATGTTTTTAAGAAAATTGTAAGCCATTGCAAGGAATATGGCTTTGTGTTCCCTAGTAGTGAAATTTATGATGGCTTGGCTGCCGTTTACGACTATGGTCAGAATGGTGTTGAGCTCAAGAATAATATCAAGCAGTACTGGTGGCAGAGTATGGTATTGTTGCACGAGAACATTGTAGGTCTCGATGCAGCTATCTTCATGCATCCTACCGTATGGAAGGCATCAGGACATGTGGATGCCTTCAACGACCCATTGATCGATAACCGTGATTCCAAGAAGCGTTATCGTGCCGATGTGCTCATCGAGGATCACATGGCTAAGTATGAGGAGAAGATTGCCAAGGAGATTGCCAAGGCTCAGAAGCGCTTCGGCGACAGCTTCGATGAGGCTCAGTTCCGTGCAACCAACCCTCGTGTACTGGAGAACCAGAAGAAGTTTGATGATCTCCATGCCCGCTATACTGAGGCAATGCAGGGTCCTAACCTGGAGATGCTGAAGCAGATTATCGAGGATGAGGGTATCGTCTGCCCTATCAGCGGTACCAAGAACTGGACAGACGTCCGCCAGTTCAACCTGATGTTCTCTACCCAGATGGGTGCTGCCAGCGATGCTACAAGCAAGGTTTATCTCCGTCCTGAGACAGCTCAGGGTATCTTCGTAGATTATCTGAGCGTACAGAAGACCGGCCGTATGAAGTTGCCATTCGGTATCTGCCAGATTGGTAAGGCATTCCGCAACGAGGTAGTTGCCCGCCAGTTCGTATTCCGTATGCGTGAGTTCGAGCAGATGGAGATGCAGTTCTTCTGCCAGCCAGGTACAGAGATGAAGTGGTTTGAGTATTGGAAGAAGGTTCGCCTTGCTTGGCATGAGGCACTGGGCATGGGCAACGAGAACTACCGTTACCACGACCACGAGAAGCTGGCTCACTATGCTAATGCTGCTACCGACATCGAGTTCAAGATGCCATTCGGCTTCAAGGAGGTAGAGGGTATCCACAGCCGTACCAATTTCGACCTTTCTCAGCACGAGAAGTACAGCGGCCGCTCTATCAAGTACTTCGATCCTGAGAAGAACGAGAGCTATGTGCCTTACGATGTAGAGACCTCTATCGGTGTTGACCGTATGTTCCTCAGCGTGATGTGCCACTCTTACTGCGAGGAGAAGCTTGAGAATGGTGAGACACGTGTGGTATTGCGCCTGCCAGAGGCATTGGCTCCAGTGAAGTGTGCCGTATTCCCATTGGATAAGAAGTTTGGTTTGCCAGAGTTGGCTCATGAAATCGTAGATGAGTTGAAGTTCCACTTCAATACCCACTATGGCGATCCTAAGGATTCCATCGGTAAGCGTTATCGCCGCCAGGATGCCATCGGTACTCCATTCTGTATCACCGTTGACCACGAGACACCAAACGACCACAAGGTAACGCTGCGTTATCGTGATACCATGGAGCAGGAGCGTGTAGCTATCTCTGACCTCCGCAGCATCATCGAGGAGCGCGTAAGTATCACCAGTGTATTAAAGAAACTTGGTAATGAAATTAAGAATTTCTAAATATCTCTTCTTGCTCGTGATGGCAGTGTTCGCCCTGTCATCATGCAGCGAGGATGATAACACCGTAGATGAGTATGCCAACTGGCAGGAGCGCAACGAACAGGCTTTTGCCGATACGCTGGCGTATGCCAAGGCACAGATTGCTGCCGGCAGAACCGAAGAATGGAAGGTGATTCGCAAATGGTCGCTCCAGAACCAGACATCTAACAAGGATGTGACTGGTATGGATGTTCCGCTTTCCTACAAGGATGCTGATCACATCGTGGTTCGCGTGTTGAAGGAAGGCAAGGGCAGCGGATGCCCTATGTACACCGATTCTGTGAAGGTGAGCTATCTTGGCAGATTGCTGGGCACTGATACTTATCCTGCAGGTTATGTATTCGATAAGACCTTCGAGGGTACCTACGACAAGGCCACTGCTCAGGTTACAACCAATTTGGCGAGTGGCTGGATAGATGGTTTTACCACAGCCGTGCTCAATATGCACATCGGCGATCATTGGCTGGTGTATATCCCATATCAGCTGGCTTATGGTTCTACCCAGAGTTCGAGTAGCGTAATCCCTGCCTATTCCATGCTTCGCTTCGAGATAGTGCTCGACAGCTACTATCGTCCGGGTCAGGTAATACCGGGTTCCAGAGCTGCTGCCCAGGCACTCAAGGGAGAATGGATTACAGAGTAGGATTTTTGGGGGATTTACACCTTATTATATATAGGTGATAGAATAGGAGCGTTCCTAGGATTGCCATCTGATGGCATTCTTAGGAACGCTTTGTGTTAACATACCTTTTTGATGTGTTAACAAGTGTTTGTGTTCGTGCACAAAACGCAATCTATATTAAAAAAATGTTAGTTTTCTGCATTTTTTCGGCTAAAAGTATTGCAGTTTCAGAAAATAGTTGTACCTTTGCATCAGAAAAAATAAGTTTTAGGTTTTTAGTTAGGTAATAGATTTTATTAGGTTTAGTTGTTAGGTAAAGTTAAGATTGTTGTTCATTGGTTTATTGGTTTTAGTTAAGGTAGTTAGAAAAGATTGTTTATTCAAGGACGACAGGTGTTAGTTAAGGTAAGAATAAGATTGTTTATTCAGTGACGACAAAAAACAGTACTGTTCCGCTCTGCGGAAGTTAAGTTTTGGGAAAAACAAAGGTACGAAATTCATGTAATTAAATAAAGGTGGCGATTCCTTCCGGGAGTCGCCATTTTTTCGTTAACGCAATTAATAAGAGAAAAAATATGTTATTCAAGAATAAGACAGATTATCTGATGGAGTCGATACGCGAGGGTAGGGCGATGGCTCGCAGCGAGAAACTCAATCTCATCGTGGGGTTGAGTATTCCATCCATGCTGGCACAGATTTCCACCGTGATGATGTTCTTCATCGATGCATCCATGGTGGGACATCTGGGTGCTGAGGCTTCGGCAAGCATCGGACTTATCGAGTCAACCAACTGGCTCATTGGCAGTTTGCTCAGTGCGGCAGCTACCGGTTTCTCGGTGCAGGTGGCTCATTTCATCGGAGCCAACGATTTCGTGAAGGCTCGCCAGGTATTCCGCCATGCCCTGATATGCGGTTTGGTGTTCAGCCTTTGTGTTACCCTGGCATGTGTAGGAGTGCATTCTCATCTGCCTTATTGGCTGGGTGGCGGTGCTGATATTGCGGGCAATTCCTCACGGTATTTTCTGATATACGGTTTGGCGTTGCCCTTCGTATTTCTGTATCATATCTCCGAGATGATGCTCAAGTCGGCAGGCAACATGCATACCCCGAGTGTGATGGCGGTGCTGATATGCATCTGCGATGTGGTGTTCAATTACCTCTTCATCTACGTCATGAAGATGGGCGTAGTGGGAGCTGCCTGCGGCACGGCGCTTGCCTATATCTGCATCTCGCTGCCCAATCTCTACCTCACGGCATGCCGTAACCGGATACTCAATCTGCGTCAGGACAAGGAACCTTTCCGATGGGTGAAGGAATACCTGCACCATGCCTGCAAGATCAGCATCCCGATAGCCATACAGAATGTCCTGATGAGCGGTGCGCAGATCGTGAGCACCATGATTGTGGCACCATTGGGCAATATCGCCATTGCTGCCCACTCGTTTGCCATCACCGCCGAGAGCCTCTGCTATATGCCGGGTTATGGTATCGGTGATGCCGCCACCACCCTGGTGGGGCAGACGCATGGTGCCGGGCGTACCGATCTCTGCCGCAATTTCGCCTATATGACGGTGGGATTGGGCATGTTCGTGATGGCATTGATGGGAGTGGTGATGTATGTCTTTGCCCCCGAGATGATAGGTGTGCTCTCGCCGGTAGAGAGCATCCGCGAGCTGGGTACCACCTGCCTTCGCATCGAGGCCTTTGCCGAGCCTTTCTTTGCAGCGAGCATCGTAACCTATTGTGTCTGCGTGGGAGCGGGTGATACCCGGAAGCCAGCCGCCATCAATCTGGGTACCATGTGGCTGGTGCGCCTCACCCTGGCTTACGCCCTTTCCAAGAGCTATGGCTTGGAAGGTGTCTGGATTGCGATGGCTACGGAGCTTACCCTCAGAGGCACGCTTTTCCTCATCCGACTTTACCGCGGTTCGTGGATGAAGAGCTTCCAATGTTAGTTTTACGTTAAGATTTGCAGGTATTGGGGAAGATAATCTCCCAAATGTTTGCAAATCTTTTTTATTTTGTGTAATTTTGCAAGCGGAATATTTGAAACAAGAAATTTTATAAATCAATAGCAGATGAAACTAAGAAAGATTTTTGCAGCGTTTCTGCTGTGTTTATCTGTGGGAAGTGCGATGGCACAGATGCCAGCCATTCCTGTGGATAAGAATGTGAAGATTGGTCATCTCGACAATGGATTGACTTACTACATTCGTCACAACAGTTATCCTGAGCATGTAGCCAGCTTCTACATTGCCCAGAAAGTGGGTTCTATCAATGAGAACGATGATCAGCGCGGTTTGGCTCACCTCCTCGAGCACCTCGCCTTCAACGGTACCGATCACTTCAAGGGTAACTCTCTCCAGGATTACCTGCAGAGCATCGGCGTGGAGTATGGTAGAAATCTCAATGCCTATACCAGCGTAGAGAAAACCGTATATTACTTCACCGATGTACCTACTACCCGCCCTACAGCCGTAGATTCATGCATGCTCATCCTCAAGGATTGGAGCAATGGCATCTCTCTTACCGAGGAAGCCATCAATGACGAGCGCGACGTGGTACACAATGAGTACCGTATGCGCATCGTGGGTCAGCAGCGCATGATAGAGCGCTCTTTGCCAAAGCTTTATCAGAACAACAAGTATGGCTACCGTTTCCCTATCGGATTGATGAGCGTCATCGACGGCTGCAAGCCGGAAACCCTGCGTGCTTACTACCGCAAGTGGTATCGCCCAGACAATCAGGCAATCATCATCGTGGGTGATGTAGATGTCAACCATATCGAGAACAAGATCAAGGAGCTCTTCTCGGGCATCAAGGTGCCTGCCAATGCCGCCAAGATTGAGCCGGTGGAAGTTGCCGATAATGATACAGCCATCTACGTAATCGACAAGGACAAGGAGCAGCAGTATGATATCTTCAATATCTTTATGAAGCATCCTGCCATCCCTAATGCGATGAAGGGCAACATGAGCTATCTCATGAAGGGATACATGGACAATGTGGTTACCTCTATGCTGGGTGCACGCTATGCCGAGATTGCCCAGGAAGCTGACTGCCCATTCCTTCAGGCAGGTGCCGACGACGGCGACTTCCTGCTCTCTTCTACCAAGGGTGCCTTCAGTCTTATCGGTGTGGCAAAGCCAGGTAAGGTAAAGGAGGCTTATGCTGCCGTATTGCGCGAGGCAAAGCGCATGCACGACTTCGGATTCACCGCCACTGAGTATCAGCGTGCCAAGGAGGAGTTCCTGAGCCAGGTAGATAAGACGCTTGCCAACAAGGATAAGATGAAGAACGAGCAGTTTACCACCCAGTATGTGGATAACTTCATCTCCAACGAGCCAATCCCATCGGTAGAGGACGAGAGTCAGATCTACAAGATGGTAGTACCTCAGCTGCCATTGGAGGCCATCAATGCCTATGCCAAGCAGCTGGTTTGCCAGAGCGATACCAACCTGGTATCGATGGTGCTGATGCGCGAAGCAGAGGGTGCCGTTTATCCTACCGAGCAGGAGCTTGCCGGCATCGTGAAGCAGGTGCGTTCAGAGAAGCTGGAGGCATACGTGGACAACGTGAAGCAGGAGCCATTGATGGCTCAGTTGCCTAAGCCAGGCAAGATCAAGAAGACCGTAGAGAACAAGCAGCTGGGTTACAAGCAGCTTACCCTTTCCAACGGTGCCAAGGTGGTATTGAAGAAGACCGATTTCAAGGATAATGAGATTCTCTTCTCTGCCAATGCCAAGGTGGGTTATTCTGCTCTCGAGAAGAGCGATTACCCTAGCATCATGCTGATGAGCGAGGCTTGGGGTGCCAGCGGTTTGGGCGATTTCTCAAGCACCGAGCTTGAAAAGGCGCTCGCAGGCAAGCAGGCAGGTGTAGGCTTCTCCATCAAGCCTTACAGCCATGGCCTCTCGGGTAATTCTACTCCTAAGGACATTGAGACCCTGATGCAGCTCATCTATCTCAAGATGACAGCATTGAGCAAGGATGAGAAGTCGTTCAAGAATCTTCAGAATACCTTTGCCACTGTTCTTGCCAACCAGAGCAACAATCCTAACATGGTATATCAGGATTCATTGCAGAGCACCCTTTACCTGGGCAGCAAGATTGGCCGCATTCCATCTTCTGATGAGATCAACGCCATCAACTACGATCGCCTGATGGCGCTTGCCAAGGAGTATTACGGCAATGCCAAGGACTTCACCTTCTACTTCGTGGGCAACTACGATGAGAAGACCCTCCTCCCGCTCATTGAGCAGTATATCGCCAGCTTGCCAAACAATGGCTTCAAGCTGAAGAACAAGGAGATTCCATACGCCAAGGGCGAGGTGAAGAACAACTTTACCAAGGCGATGTCTAATCCTCAAACCCAGGCATCAGAGATATGGAGCACCAAGTTGCCATTCTCTATGCAGAATATGGTACTGGCAGATGTAACCTCCCGACTGCTGGAGATGCAGTATCTGCGCACCATCCGTGAGCAGTTGAGTGCAGCTTACCATGCAGGAGCCACCTTCGGCATGCTCCGCGATTTCGACGACAAGGCAGCCATCAGCATTACCGCCAATGCCGGCTTGAATCCGGAGAAGGCTGATACCGCCATCACCTATTTCTTCAAGGGTGTAGAAGAGGTAGAGAAGCAGGTAGATGCTGCCGACTTGCAGAAGGTGAAGGAGATTCTCCTGAAGCAGGCAGGTGTGGATGAGAAGAACAATGCCTACTGGCTTGGCGTTATTGCCAACTATACAGGTATCGGTTTCGATAACCATACCGGCTACAAGGAGTTCGTGAAGAACCTCCGTGGCGAGCAGGTTTCCGACTTTCTCAAGAATGTACTCATGAAGAGCGGCAACCATGTCGAGGTAATCATGAAGGCTGAGAAGAGCCAGGAATAATATCCCCCCGCTGGGATATCATTCCGATCAGCATAGAAATCCAAAAAGTCCCGTTGAACGATTTTACTCGCCAACGGGACTTTTTGCCTTTTCTCTTTGTAGTACCAAAGAGTCATTCTGAAAATAATCTTTTTACGTAATTTCCTTTCTCTCTTACGTAAATTTCCTCAAGAGCACTCTCTTGCGAAAGTTACCCTTAGTCATTCTTCTTTGCCTTTGAAGCAAGAGCCTCACGGCGATCGTTGAGAATCTCCTGGCACTTGTTCAATGCCATATTCTCACTCATTGTGTTGACCTTAATTAAATCATTCATAACCTATTGTGATTTGTTAACGGTGCAAAGATAGGGTTTTCTTATCATATTCGGGTAAACTTTTTGAGAAATTTATGCTAATAATCGTTCTTTTTTGATGTATGTCAAAAAAATGAAACATTTATGTCTTTTCTGAACGATATTTTGAACCTTTTGATGCCTCTTTCGTCTAAGAAAATAACAAATAATGATGAAAAAAGCATTTTTTGAAACGATAGTTACAATTATAATAAATAGAAAGTAAAAAATGAAAAAGGTATTTTTGATGGCTGCCCTGGTGCTTGTCAGCACTTCCGGCAGCAATGTATGCGCAATGAATGAAGCTGTTCAGGAGGCTTCACTTTCTGAATTGATGCCTGTGAAGAAAACAACTAAGAAGACATCGAAGAAGAAAACTACTGCTGGCAGCAGCTCTACCGGCAGCAGCATCATCAGTGGCATTCTGAACAATGTGATAGGTTCTGCCACCTTCTCGCAGGCAGATCTCTGCGCCCATACCTGGAAGTACAGCAAGCCGGGTTGCGCCTTCACCTCAGAGAACCTGCTGGCAAAGGCTGGCGGCGAGATTGCAGCCAACAAGATTGAGGAGAATCTGAGCACGTACTACAATAAGTTCGGCTTCAGCAAGAGCAATACCTACTTTACCTTCAAGACCGATGGCACCTTTGCAGCCAAGATTGACGGCAAGGCATGGAACGGCACCTATACCTTCGATGAGAAGACGCATGCCATCCAGCTGAAGGGCTTGCTGCTAAGTGCTTCGGGTTTTGCCACCCGCACCACCAATGGCATCAGCCTTCTCTTCGAGCAGAAGAAGCTGCTCACGCTGGTCAAGACCCTGAGCAAGCTGAATCTTACCGGCAGCACTACGATGAGTGCCGTGAGCAGCATTGTGGATAACTACGATGGCGTGCGCATGGGCTTCGAGATGACGAAGTAAGATTGATTGCACTATAAGATTTAAGATTTTTAGAAGAATGAGTATTTCTTGTATTCTTAATTAAAAACTATATTCAGCAGTGTTGAACTTATGTTCAGCAGTGCTGAACTTGTATTCCACAGTGTTGAACTTAAGTTCAGCACTGCGGAACATAACTTTCTTCGTGGATTACAAACATTTACACAGTGAAGAAACTAATATTTCCTAGTGAGATAAAATAGTAGTATTCGAAGTTTCTATTTTATCTCAACCTGGAGAGGATTCTTCAATGCATCCAGGTAATCCTTGATGCGGATCTGCCATTCGGCATAGCTCCTTACATCATATTTGCTCCATGCAGCACCGAAGTAATAGCTGTACTTCTCTCTGTTCTTCAAGCCTCGTTTCAAGCCGAGAGCATGGCCGGTGGCACCATCGTGCTTCTTATCAAAGAGCTGGTAGTAGGTGTTGTCGATGCCTCCTGGGAAGAGTACGCCCACATATACCTGGGAATTGTTTACCTCGATGTTATCCGTAGGGTCGGCATAGCTTACGTAATCCTTGGCGAAGGTCTTCGTCTCCGTATCCTCCTCGTGGATTGGGAAACCGGTGGCGAAATCGGTAGGAGTGGTCAAGCCGTCATACCATACGGTCATCTTGTTGAAGTTGCTGCCCTTGTCGAGCGAGATGATGCGGTGCTCCACCACATTCTGCATATCGCCTACGGTAGATGGGTTGTAAGTCAGCTCTACGGTGAAGCGGAGCGGACCGTTATCCAATATCCTGTATGTCTTGTAGCAATAAGGCAGATACTGCTGGGTGCCCATCATGAGGCTTGGTGCACCCAATCCCAGGGTAGCGCCCACACGATAAGGATCCAATCCGTTGCCATGGTCGAGATGGAAGGAGGTGAGGATGTCCGTCTCTCGTGATTCTGCCTGAAGGGCCTTGATTTGCTTGGCAAGAGCAGCTGCCTTTACTGTATTCTTCTCTACCTTCTCCTGCTTCTGCAAGGCTCTCACCTTGGCATCCATCTTATCGCCCTTGATATTTCCGTTCATATCCTTTACGTATCGCTCGTAAACCACGGTATCAGGAGTGTTCTTCACCCAGATGTCGGTGCCGAAGGAGCGCTCGCCGGTCTTCTGAAGGGCAGGGCCATATACGCGGTAGGCACAGCGGTCGTTCTCCCATGCGATATCATCCTTTCTTATCTTATAGAGAGCGCCGGTGGCATAAACCTTCTGCTGGTAAGGCTTGCCGATGCTCACGTAGTAAGTGGCGGAACCGTGAGGACGCACGCTGGCATCTATGAGCAGAAGACCATCGTGGGTAATCTGCGAGCCAATCTGCTGTCCTCGCTTGTTCTTCACGATATAGGCCTCTCCCTTCTTGGGGGTGGCATTGCCCAGCTTCGCCTTCACGTCGCTCATGCTGAGAGAGATGAGTTCCGTGCGGGGTGTGGAAGTTGGATTGCTTACCACGATGGTGGCTTGCTGTATGGCCTCTTGTGCCTTTGCAGGAGTGGCTTGCAGGGCATGGCAGTAGCTAGAACCTGCCGGCGCCATGAGCATCATCAGGCTCCTGACCGTGATGCCCTTCATCATTTTTCCATGAATCTTTTTCATTTTGATTTGTTTGTTTTTTATTTAATACGAATGAATAGTTGTTGATACTGAATAAAAATTTCTCGCAGTTTTTCTACGAAACTGCGAGAAATGTCTTTTATTCTTCTATAATGGAAATCTCCATGCTGATATCCTCCTTAGGGCGGTCACCACGCATGGTTTCGCAGTTCTGGATCTTCTCCACTACGTCAAGGCCTTCCTCTACCTCGCCGAAAACGGTGTACTGGTTGTCGAGGAATGGGGTTCCGCCCACCTCGGTGTAAGCCTTCTGCTGCTCCTCGGTAAACTTAGGGTAACCCTGCTCCCTGCAGCGCTTCTTGGTTTCATCCACCAGCTCATCCTGCAGCTTCATCAAGCCCTCACGGTCGCGGTTGCGGCGGAAGTTCATGATTTCATCATGGTGCTCCTTGGCAAGCTGGTTGAAGATGTTCTGCTCCATCTGCATGCCCATCTGCTTCTCCATCTGCTTCAGCTCGTTCTGCTTGTAGGTCTTACCCCAGACGATATAGAATTGGCTGCCGCTGCTCTCACGCTCAGGGTTCACCTCGTCGCCCAGACGGGCAGCGCTCAAGGCACCGCGCTTGTGGAAGAGCTGTGGATAAACAAACTCGGCAGGGATGGTGTAATCAGGTCCGCCCGTGCCCAGCATCTTGCCCTTTGGAGCGCCCTTGCTGTCAGGGTCGCCGCCCTGGATCATGAAATCCTTGATGACACGGTGGAAGAGTGTGCCATCGAAATATCCCTCCTTTGCCAACTTCAAGAAGTTGTCACGATGTTGAGGAGTCTCGTCATAGAGGCGCACCTTGATGTCGCCCTCTGAAGTCTTGATCAATACTTTAGCCATATTTCTTTTTTTGTTTCTATCTTAGTTATAATTCAATAAATCCTCGGAATTTCTTTCGGAATTCATTATCTCGGAATCTCCTTCGGAATTCGATTCTAACATTTATTTTTCTTTAGAACTTTCCCATTCGTTCCACTCCTTCATAGCCTCCTGCCAGTCGGTTTGCTCACCGCTGGCGATGGCATCCTTCTGCTTCTCTGCCTCATCACGTGCCTTGTCTCTTGCACGTTTCGCCTTCATGGCTTCGATGGTGGCATCGTCGAGAATCTGGATAGCACCACGCTTGATGGCATCCTGCAGTTCCTCCTCGCCGAAAGCCTTGCCCGGCTCATTGAAGTCAGAGATGTTGAATTCATAATCCACACGAAGGTCGTGGCGTATCAATTTCTGTTGCAAACGGTTGCCGGCATTCTTCAGGCGCAGCAACTTTCCGATTTCCTTGATTTCTCCTGCTGAGTATTTGTTTCTTCCCATTAATTATTTATTAATATTATATTTCTTTCTTTTTCTTTCCTGCGTTTCAGTGTTTCAGCGTTTCAGCAAAAAGCCCCTCGCTTCAAGTTGCAAGTCCCCCTTTTTGCCTCCGTTCCAGGCGATTCCATCGCCTGTCCTCCTTCCTCCTGTCAAGCCACCCCTTTACTTCCACGCCTTCTTCTGGTTTACCTCTATCAATCTGTCGAATTCGAAATCCGCCTTGATCTTATCCAGAATTCGCTTCACGATGATGTTCATCACGCTACCCTTGCTGTAGTTTGCCGTACACATGAAGTTCACGCGTCCCTCCTTCACCAGCTGGCACGCCATCGCCTCCTTCTGGGGCGTATCATATACGGCAATGGAATGGCCGCCGTGCTCCTTCACCATCTTCATGCAGGGCACATCGGTTTCTCCATCCCCGAAATAAATCATTCGCGGAAAAGGGATAGGGCGCTTGCTATCGGGAATATACTGGTTCACCCTGCTGTTGTCGCTCACCTGACGGATGCCCTTGTTGATCTTGAAGAGAAACTGCGTCTTCGTGGTATAATCCACGGCTACGGCTGGCCAGTAGGCGATGCCATCCTCATTATAGAGAAACGAGCAGGCATAGATGTTCTCGAATTCCTGAGCGATGGGGGTGCCCTCTATCATCTCCTTCAATCCCGAGGAGTTGATGTAGTGCTTGATCTCCAATCCGATGCTTGCACCATATTCGTTGATGAACGAGAACCATTGCTTCACGCCACGGAAGAGTTCTACATTCCTGCCGAAGCTCTGGAAGGATTCGCGGGTGAGCGAGATATGGTTCTTCTTTGCTTCATCCAGCATCATGTACATATAGGTGAGGATGCCGCTGGCATCCTTGCCCACGGCAAGCTTCCGGTTTTTATCCCAGAATTCCTCCTTCGTCTTTCCGGTTGCCTGGATGAATCCGAACTCCTGCATGTTGCCGGGAGATAATGTCCCGTCAAAATCATAAACCAGTGCTACCTGCGGTCTTTTCTTTGCCATATCCCGTTTCCTTTCCTTCTTTTACTTGAACTTGTCTTTTTCTTCTCTTGCTGGAACTTCCGCCCCTTCATAACCTGCAAATATACATATTTTTCTGCGATAAAGCCATAAGCAGATATATAAAAAAACATAAAGACACGAAAAAAGGCGTGTAAAACTCATTTTCAGAGTCTTACACGCCTTTGATCTTTATGCTAATCTAATAACTTCTCTATGATGAGAGAGATTACTTAACCTCCTCGAAGTCTGCATCCTGAACATCCTGAGCGCCATCGTTAGCACCCTGCTGTGCCTGCTGGCCACCCTGTGCACCCTGAGGACCTGCCTGCTGACCGCCCTGGTACATCTGCTGAGAAGCTGCCTGCATGACGGTGTTCAAGTTGTTGATAGCTGAATCGATGGCTGCAACATCACCTGCCTTGTGAGCATCCTTCAACTGCTGCAATGCCTGCTCGATGCCTGGCTTCTTGTCTGCAGGAATCTTATCACCGTTATCCTTCAAGAAGTTCTCGGTGGTGAAGATCATGCTGTCTGCCTGGTTCATCTTGTCGATCTTCTCGCGCTCAGCCTTATCTGCTGCAGCGTTCTGCTCTGCCTCAGCCTTCATGCGGTTGATCTCGTCCTCGCTCAAGCCAGATGAAGCCTCGATGCGGATGCTCTGCTCCTTGCCTGTAGCCTTATCCTTAGCTGATACGTTCAAGATACCGTTGGCATCGATATCGAAGGTAACCTCAATCTGAGGAACACCACGACGAGCTGGAGCGATACCTGTCAGGTTGAACTGACCGATGCTCTTGTTCTGAGCTGCCATTGGGCGCTCACCCTGCAATACGTGGATGGTAACCTCTGTCTGGTTATCAGCTGCTGTAGAGAATACCTCGCTCTTCTTGCAAGGGATGGTAGAGTTAGCATCGATGAGCTTGGTCATTACACCACCCATGGTCTCGATACCGAGAGTCAATGGAGTAACGTCGAGCAATACGATGTCGCCAACACCCTCTTCCTTGTTCAGGATGGCACCCTGGATAGCTGCACCTACTGCTACTACCTCATCAGGGTTAACACCCTTAGAAGGCTCCTTGCCGAAGTAGTTCTTAACCAAGGTCTGAACGGCTGGGATACGGCTTGAACCACCAACCAGGATAACCTCGTCGATATCTGATGTAGAGAGCTTAGCATCACGAACGGCATTCTGGCAAGGTACAAGACAAGCCTGAATCAGGTTGTGAGCCAACTGCTCGAACTGTGCACGGGTCAAATTCTTAACCAAGTGCTTTGGCATACCGTCAACAGCTGTGATGTATGGCAAGTTGATTTCTGTAGCTGTAGAGCTAGACAACTCGATCTTAGCCTTCTCTGCTGCCTCCTTCAAGCGCTGCATAGCCATAGGATCCTTGCGGAGATCTACGCCTTCCTCTGCCTTGAAGCCATCAGCCAACCAGTTGATGATTACCTGGTCGAAGTCATCACCACCCAGGTGAGTATCACCATTGGTAGAAAGTACCTCGAATACGCCGCCACCGAACTCCAGGATAGAGATATCGAATGTACCACCACCCAGGTCGAATACGGCAATCTTCATATCCTTGTTGGCCTTGTCAACACCGTAAGCCAAAGCTGCGGCTGTAGGCTCATTTACGATACGCTGAACGTTCAAACCTGCAATCTGACCAGCCTCCTTAGTTGCCTGACGCTGAGAGTCAGAGAAGTAAGCAGGAACTGTGATTACTGCATCTGTAACCTCCTGTCCGAGATAATCCTCTGCAGTCTTCTTCATCTTCTGGAGAACCATTGCAGAAATCTCCTGTGGAGTATATTTGCGACCCTCGATTTCAACACGTGGATAACCACCCTCGTTTACTACTGTGTAAGGCATTGCCTCAGCTTCCTTCTGGCTCTGAGCGTATGTCTCACCCATGAAACGCTTGATAGAATATACTGTGTTCTTAGGGTTTGTGATGGCCTGACGCTTAGCAGGATCACCTACCTTGCGGTCACCATCCTTAACGAAACCTACTACTGATGGAGTAGTACGCTTACCTTCACTGTTAGCGATTACAACTGGTTCGCTACCTTCGAAAACGGCAACACAACTGTTTGTGGTACCCAAGTCAATTCCAATTACTTTTCCCATGATTATATCTTTTTTTTATTTTTTCGTTATTAATATTGTTATTTTTCTCATGAATCGCTGCCTTCGGGGAAGTCTGCCGAAGATATGCATCTATCGGGAACCTCCTGAACTCAGCGTTCACGCTTTCTAATTAACAAAGCGTGTGCCAATGGATTTTTTTTCTGGATTTGGCTGTTTGTTTTCTGTGTTTTCCTGATTTCGGCTGACAAGCTGTCAGTCAGGTACTGACAAAATAAAAGGAATCAAGATAAAAGGAGCGATAAAATGTCGCATTCCTCATATCTTGATTCCTATTTCGTTTTTAGGGAACTCTTTCTTCCAGATAATGTCCCTATATATAATAAGGTGTAACCTACCTTATCTGAGTTTTATTTCATCTGAGTTTTATTTCTGATCCTTGGCAGCGAGTGCTTCACGAACCTTTGCCTCCAGCTCGTCGAGAAGCTCAGGATTATCCTTGAGCAATGCCTTGCAGGCATCTGCACCCTGTCCGAGCTTTGAACCGCCGTAGCTGTACCAGCTGCCGCTCTTGTCGATGATGCCGTTGGCTACTGCCAAACCGAATACCTCGCCGGCACGGCTGATACCTTCGCCGAACATGATGTCGAACTCTGCCTTGCGGAAAGGAGGAGCCACCTTGTTTTTCACTACCTTCACGCGAACCAGATTACCTACCACATCCTCGCCGTCCTTGATGGCTGTTGCCTTGCGGATGTCCAGGCGAACTGATGCATAGAACTTCAAGGCGTTACCACCGGTAGTTGTCTCAGGGTTGCCGAACATCACACCAATCTTCTCGCGCAACTGGTTGATGAAGATGCAGGTAGTATTGGTCTTGCTGATGGTAGAAGTGAGCTTGCGGAGTGCCTGGCTCATCAATCGTGCCTGAAGACCTACCACGTTATCACCCATGTCGCCCTCGATTTCCTTCTTAGGAGTCAGGGCAGCTACAGAGTCAACTACCACGATATCTACGGCAGCAGAGCTGATCAGCTGATCGGCAATCTGCAATGCCTGCTCACCATTGTCTGGCTGCGAAATCCACAGGTTATCCACATCCACGCCCAGTTTGGCAGCATAGAAGCGGTCGAAAGCATGCTCGGCATCGATGAAGGCAGCAATACCGCCAGCCTTCTGAGCCTCTGCGATGGCATGGATGGCCAATGTTGTCTTACCAGAAGATTCAGGACCATAGATCTCGATGATACGTCCCCTTGGATAACCGCCTACGCCCAATGCATTGTCGAGAGCGATACTGCCCGTAGGAATTACCTCGATATTCTCGACGTGCTCATCGCCGAGTTTCATGATAGAGCCCTTGCCGAAGTCTTTCTCAATCTTCGCCATGGCTGCCTGGAGGGCTTTCAGTTTTCCCTCGTTGGGGGTCAGTTTGCCCTCTTCTATCTCTTTTGCCATATTCTTTTACTGTTTAAAGTTTAATCAATCTCCAAATCGCCATCAAACACCTCGTGCCATGGCAATCCCTGCTTGTTCAACTGCTCCATGAATGGATCTGGGTCGAACTCCTCTACGTTCCATACTCCTGGCTTCTTCCAGATGCCCTTGAGGAACATCATCGCACCAATCATGGCTGGCACACCAGTGGTGTAGCTTACGCCCTGCATGCCTGTCTCGTTGTAAGCCTCCTGGTGCTTGCAGTTGTTATATACGTAGTAGGTACGCTCCTTGCCATCCTTCTTACCACGGATGCGGCAACCGATAGATGTCTCGCCATCATAGTTCTCGCCGAGATCCTGTGGGTTAGGCAATACTGCCTTGAGGAACTGCAATGGAACAATCTTCACCTTGGCTGTCTTGCCTGAACCATCTGCCAATGGAGCCTCGTATTCGATTTCGTCGATGCGGCTCATACCGAGGTTCTGGATGCAGTCGAGGTAGGTGAGATACTGCTGACCGAAGGTCATCCAGAAGCGTGCCTCCTTGATGGTAGGGTAGTTCTTCACCAGGCTCTCCAACTCCTCGTGATGCATCAGATAGCTCTCGCGAGGGCCGATGTTAGGGTAGGTGAGAGGCTTGTGGATAGACAATGGGTCGGTTTCAATCCATTCGCCATCCTTGTACCAGAGTCCCTTCTGGGTAATCTCACGGATATTGATTTCTGGGTTGAAGTTGGTTGCGAAAGCCTTGTGATGGTTTCCGGCGTTGCAATCCACGATATCGAGCACCTCAATCTCATCGAAGTGATGTTTGGCAGCGTATGCGGTGAAGATGCCGGAAACACCTGGGTCGAAACCGCAGCCGAGGATAGCGCAGAGACCTGCCTGCTCGAACTTTTCCTTATATGCCCACTGCCATGAGTACTCGAAGTGAGCCTCGTCCTTTGGCTCATAGTTAGCGGTATCCATATAGTTGCAACCGCAAGCCAGACAGGCATCCATAATGGTGAGATCCTGGTAAGGCAAAGCAAGGTTGATGACAAGCTCAGGCTTATAGCTATTAAAGAGAGCCTTCAACTGCTCAACGTCGTCGGCATCCACCTCAGCCGTCTGAATATCCATCTTGTAGCCCTTGGCATGGATATCCTTAACCAGCTTATCGCACTTTTCCTTGCGACGGCTAGCAATCATAAACTCGGTGAAAACGTCCTGGTTCTGGACGATCTTGAAGGCAGCCACGGTAGCCACGCCACCAGCGCCAATCATAAGTACTCTACTCATTTATAATCTTGTTTTTTATTATTATGTTTATTATTTTAATGTTTATTTTATCTCCTTTGCCGAGATTCCGAGGGCGTTCATCAGCGAGTAACCCAGAATCTCCTGTCGGAAGTTTCCTCCCGGCATGGGTTGCATGGCGAAGAGGGTGATGCGCTTGTCGTCATCTTCCACCTTTCTCAGCATATCTCTCAGCTGGTCGTAGGCATCTCCATCTTCTGAGTTCGGAATCACCATCACCCTTTTCACCTCCTTGGTGTTGCATAAGGTGCGTGCCACTTCTACGAGGAATTCATCCTTTCCCACCATCTTTTCCTCGGTAGGATAAGAGGCAAAGATGAATTCTCCCAGCTTATCATCCTTGAAAGCCTGGGCGTTGAGATCCTTCTCATAGTTGGAAGGGCGGAAATTCTTCATTGCCAGAGATTTCTTATCGTGGATAAGCACCACTTGCGTTTCGTGCTCACCCTCTCTGAGACCTCCGTCGAGGGCGATGCACACTGCCCATTGAGCCATATCTGCTGGCTGGATGCGTCGGTTGATCATTCGCTCGAAGTTGACAGTCAGGTCGAAAGCCACTTTGTCGATATAATCGGCATCAGCGATGATCACATTCTCGCTCCATTTTATATTATTTGTATCTAATGTATTCATTGGTGCAAAAATTAAGCAAACGAGTACAATGAAAGCTTGCTTTCAAATTGTCGAGTGCAGATTATTTTCTGCAAATTTACGAATAAATTTCGTAATTAAGGCATTTTGAAAATATAAAATAATAAAAAAGATAGAATTTTCATCATTTCTTCATCTGATGGAATCCTATCTTCTGTATTTTATGCGATAATCCGGGTTCTTCTTCTTTCTATTCTCCGGTCTTCTTTCTCGACAATCCGGGTTCTTTTTCTTTCTGTTCTCCGGTCTTCTTTCTCGGCAATCCGGGTTCTTCTTCTTCTTCTTTCTGTTCTCAGAAGTATTTTATGCGATAATCTTCGCCAGATAATGCCCGGCGAGAACGGCGATGAGTCCCAGCACCAAACTTCCGAAGAGATAGAGTATCATATAGAGGTAATTTTCCTCCTTCATCAATCCCGCCCCTTCGTTCATGAAGGTAGAGAAGGTGGTGAATCCTCCGCAGAACCCCGTGGTGAGCAGCAGTTTGGCAGATGGTGACATCCATCCTCCTTCCCTCCAGTTCAATCCCGAGAGAAACCCGATGATGAGGCATCCTGCCACATTCACCGCCATCGTTCCGAACGGAAAGGCAATCACCGTGCAGGATTGCACCATCTTTGAAATCCAATATCTCATGCCGCCCCCGAAGAAGCTGCCGATGCTTACTATCAATATTTCTTTCATCTCCTTATATAATATAGTAACTTGATGTAATTTAATAACTTGTATGATATAATAATTGGGTGCAAAAGTACGAGTTTTATTTCTACTGGCAAAAATATCTTTGAAAAAAGATAATCCTCAGCTTAATTTTTCCCTCTATTTTTTCTTTTAAGGGATAAAGAAGCAATCAGAAAGCGGGGAAGAAGCAATCAAGTAGCGGGGAAAAGGCAATAATGAAGAAGGGAAGAAGCAGAACTGGACCTTTACCTTCATCGGCACCGATGATCTTGATGTAGAGAACATTGCTCTGAATATGGGTATCGACAACCATCTCCAGTTTTCAGAAGATGAGGCTGGCACCAAGGCGATGTTTGCCAGAGAAAACAGAGCCCGAGAGCGCTACAACAAGTGCCGTGCGATGGATTGCAAGATGGAAGCGGGTAGTTACTTTGAGGAGAAATAAAGAATGGACCTCAGTATAAGCAGAGAATTACCTGCAAGCGAGTAAACTAAATAAAATGGGAATAGCAAAAGCTGCATGATAAATCGTGCTGCTTTTGCTATTTTTTATATCAATCCTCTTTTCTCGAATTCTTCAATCATTGCCAATATAGCTCTTGTTGCCATGTCTTTATTCTTTTATAAATTCAACTTCTGTTGTTAAAGTTCGTGTGCCACCAGCCTTTAGTTCTGGTGTGTTTATTCGGATGTCGCAATCTATGACATAAACCACTCCATCAATGCCACGAAAAACATTCTCGTTGTGCATATCACTTAGGTATATACCTGGTGTGGAGTATGTCCAATTTCTTGGATTCACCAGTTTAAATCCAATACGTTCCGTATATTCTTCAATATCTTCTTCGGGCATTTGGTTACCTTGAAAGAAAGTTTGGGTAACAATAATCATAAAGTCGCCCATAGAGTTTCTACCGAATCCCAATACAAACATCTTGGTTTGTTCAAAGTAAGCATTGTGTAACGAAATTCTGTCCAAAGCAAAAATTGGCTGTATGAAATAGTCAAGGCCGATTACTTTTAGTACAGAATTACCGTTATCATATACAATAGCTTCACCACCTTGCGCTAATTTTTCGCCCAAGGTTTGGTTGTAGACGCTAGTGTCTTCTACCCAGCATCCTGCCTTTTTCGCCCAGCTTTCTATGCGTTTTTCTTGGATCTTTCCAAGTTGCTGTTCTCTTTTGAAACTGTGTTCTGGCGCAGTGAGTTGATTTGCGCCAACTTCTGCTCCCGCGAGTAAGGATGCAATAACATGTATTGTTCCCCCTTTAACGCAGCCAAGCTGCTCTGACGGTGAAAATCGTTTATATAAGATCTTTCCAGTACTGAATTGTTCTGCATAATCATCTAATTTTGCTAGACCTTCAGATGTAAATCCTTCATTGATTATGTCGCTGATGGACATCCAAAAATCATGATTCGTCATATTTACTTGTTTTAATTGCCACAAAAATACAAATTTTCTTTGATAATACCAAATTTTTGGAGAATTATTTGGTATGTTACATCTCTTTGTACATATGAATCTTAGTGACAACACTTTATTCTTATCAACACTTCTTTCATATCATCCGGCAGATAGCTGATAGCCTTCTCTTTCATTTCTTGTGGAATACCAAATCGTGCTTCGGCGATGGAACCGACGATGGCTCCGATGGTATCGCTATCGCTGCCATGAGAAATAGTTAGGCGGATGGCATCCTCGAAGGATGTGGCTTTGGAGAAAATATAGAAAGACAATGGTACGGCATCCATACAGGTTTCGTTGAACTTGCCTTTCGGATAATCTCGGGTATCGAAATCCTCGTAATAGCGGCGGCACCAATCCAGCAGGCTTTCCTGATAGCTTCGCCCATTCAGTATCGCATCAGCTATCGCCACCGTACAAATTGTATCATCGGTGAAGTCGCATCCATCTCCGAACATCTCGAAATCATAATCAAACGTATTGTTGAACTCATATTTTGAGCCAACAATATCTCCTATCATTGCTCCTAACATTAATTTGATAATTTTCCTAACTTCATTTGATAATTCTCCTAAACCTTTACTCTATCACCTCCCAGAAACTTTCCGGAAGGCTGATGTTCTTGATCTCCTTTGCCTTCTTGAACAATGGGGCGATGTCTTCGGCTTCGAAGCCGGCGATGCCGCAACCTATTGGGGTCACCAGAAAATGTAGCTCGGGATGCTGATGGGCAAAGATAATGAATTCCTCCACGTATGGACGGATGGTTTCCACGCCGCCCTGCATTGTAGGGATGGCGTAACTCTGGCCCTGCAAGCCTACACCCTTGCCCATGACGGCACCGAAATGCAGGCGGGCAATGCGGGCAGCGCCACCACCATGCATGCCAGCCAGATTGCTGCCAAACACAAAAATCTCGTTTTCCTTTAATGAATCAATCCAGCGAGGAGTGATTCTTCCCTTCTTCATATCTCTCATATTATTCTTATTATTAAATATGTTATTGCCATTATCTGCCGCTTCCTCGCAGCACATGCATTCTGCCATCATTCTCGGCATAGAACTCATTCTCGGCATCGACATCTTAGGAGCACTTGAAACAGATGTGTCTTCCTCTGCGAACGACAGATAGCTTCCGTATTCCGATGCATCAAAGTATCTCTTGAAATAAGGAATCACCACATCGTGCATCATCTTCTGACAACGCTGGGTGACGGCTGAATGGGATATGCCCAACTGGGCGGCTACGTCCTTGCCCCTGAATCCCTCTATATAGAGCATCTTCAGGATGATGCTGTTCTTGCTGTCTCTGCCATAATAGAAATTGCCGATATCTTCTATCGTCTGGTAAAGATCGTGCTCAAACTGGTTGTCGGTCACGTCAAACTGCATCTTGCGGCTTTCCTGTCGCGCCTCAAAACTCTCGAAACGGTGCTCCTTCACCACCTCCTTCAACTTATCCAGCAGCAGGAACCGAAAGCCGTTTACCATCCATGTCTTGAGCGACATGCTAGGCTTTCTATCTTCCAAAGGCTTGAAGTCGTGTTCGCAGAGATAGAGATAGTATTCGTGAGCCAGAGAGAAGAAATCCATGCCTGGCTTGTGCTGCAGGTCATATCGCTTGTCGTAGATGCAATAAGCCACCCGGCAGTAGCCGTAGTAATACTCCCTTACTATTCTGGCATTGGCATCCTTGAAGCCCTGCAGAATCTCATCATCCGATAAACTTTCTAAATTCTTTTCTTTCTTCATATCAATATATCTTTTGATATCCGCAATTCGATTGCAAATATATACTTTTTCTTTGAGAAACCGGAGAAATAGCTCTTTTTTTTCTCTTCTCTATGATATTAAAAGAGAAAAGAGGAGTAAAAATTAAGCTGGTATCGAAAAAAAATATATCCCGCCTTTTTACTTTTCCCATTTAGAATGGTCATATAATCGTAACGTTCATGAAAATAAACGAATATGAGTATAAATGACAATGGCATTATGGAAGTGCTGAAGGAAAATCCACAGAATGGATTTCGGATGCTGATGGCGAAATATCAGGAACCAGTTTACTGGCACATCCGCCGACTGGTGGTTTCGCATGATGATGCACAGGATGCCTCGCAGGAAACCTTCGTGAGAATCTATCGCTCGTTCGGCAACTATCGGGGCGATTGCTCTCTGAGAAGCTGGATTTATCGCATAGCCACTAATGAGGCTCTTAGGATTATCAGCAAACGGAGACAGGAAGTTGTCTCCATAGAATCGGAAACCACAGGTGTCAACCTGATTCAAGGCGATGATTATATCGACTTCGATGATAAGGTGGCGGTGAAACTGCAGAAGGCGATTCTCTCGCTGCCGCCAAAGCAGCAGCTGGCATTCAACCTTCGGTATTACGATGAACTCGGGTTCGACGAAATAGCAAAGGTTGCGGATTCTACACCAACCAGTATCAAGGCAAGCTATCATGTTGCCAAAGAGAAAATTATCAAGTACATGAATTCGAACGATTAAGTGAGAGTTCTGTGAGTTTTTAATGGTTATTCAAAATGGAAAAGAATATGGATACAAATTTTGATTTCAATAAAACCGGGAAATTCAACTTCGACCAGGTGGGTAAGCGGATGCCTTACTCAACGCCAGAAGGATTCTTCAAGGAGATGGAAGCCAATATCCTGGAACAGGTGAAGGATGACAAACCTAAACCAGTCAGGATACAGCCGAAGAAGCGACCTCTGATGAAGGTGATATGGGCGGCTGCAATGGCAGTGGCAGCATCGGTGGCAGTACTCCTGATACTCCACATCGATTTCGCTGCGCCTCATTCTTCTCTGCCATCTCAGGCTGATAATGAGATGCAAGCGGTAGATCAAGCTTTCGCTCAGTTATCTTCTGCTGATCAGGCTTATTTGCTCAGTGTTTATCAGGAGGATGTCTTTCTTGATGAATAAACGGATTCAAGAATATAATTAATAGATTCTATAATATATAAATTAAGGTGAATTATGAAAAAGATTTTAGGTATTTTGATGATGGTTGTCGCAATGATGACCGTTTCAACAAGTGTATGTGCACAGGCGCCTAATCAGAAGCAGCGTCTCTCTCGTGAACAGTTGGCTGAAAAGCAGGCACAATATATTGCTCACGATTTGGGTCTTGATGACAAGACCAGTTCTAAATTTATCGACACCTATACCCAGTTCCAGAAAGAGGTTTGGGCATTAGGACCTCGTCCTCATCACAAGAAGGGGAAAATGAAATCCGATGCTCAGACAGAGCAGGAGATTAAGCAGCGTTTTGAGATGAGCGAGAAGATTCTCAACATCCGCCAGAAATACTACAAGAAGTATTCTCAGTTCCTGACACAGCAGCAGATTCAGCGGGTTTATGAGATAGAACGACAGATGAGAAAACGATTTGCTCAGAAAGGTCCGCGCAAGGGGGGCAATTACGCAGGTAAATCAAAACCTGGAAGATTTCAGGGACAGCCAATGCAGAATAAGTAGTTCTCCTATAGAGAATTTCTTGCGAAATACGATGTTAGTTTAAAAAATTACTTTCTATAATATCAGATATATGCGAATGGCGGTTGGTGCAGAGATTGCATCAACCGCTCTTTTTTATTTCCTGCCTTGCTCATCTTTTCCTTGAGTATTCTTTTTTTTCTTCCCAAGCCAGTATCAAGCCGATAACGCCCGAATAGCTCTTCCTGCCTTCCGCCACATGGTTGCCCCTGAGGTAGAGTTCGAAGATGAAATCCTGGGCGGCATCCAATGCCTTGTATCGCTTGCTGAGCCAGTAGCGGCGGTCGCTCTTTGCCAGTTGGATAATCTCGGGACGGATGTGTTTCAGGAATCTTTCTCCCTCCTTTTCGCCGAGAATATCGAAAACATTGTTCAGTACATGGAAGAATATGTGGTAATATCCGCTGAACCTCACCTGCTTATCTGCCGATGCCGTGCACACGATGTAACTGTAGAAATTCGCCTCACCCTCGTTGGCAACACCCAGAAAGTGAGCAAACTCGTGGGCGTAGGTGGCAGGATAATCGTGGGGAAGAATATCTCCATTAAGCGTGAACTCACAGAAGAAAGGCCCCATGCTTCCGGTAACGCCCGACATCGAACTGAGGGGTGTGAATACCATAGTCTTGGCATGAGGATGCTGGTTGAAAGGTGCATTGATACCCTCCTTATAACCTATTTTATTATATTCCTTCAGAATTGCATCCCGCACCCGATTCTTCAAACCATCATCTGCGATGCTATCAGAGAAAAAACTCTTTTCAGAAATGCTTAAAGCGTTAAGGCTGTCGGCATATTGATAGGCGAATGCCTTGAATTTAGCTTCGCTTACTTCCACCGGCTTCATTCCTATTCTATCATAGATATTCGGCTGGGAGTAGTTCAATCCCCAGGCGATGTAGAACCAGGCATATACCCAAAGCAGGTATTCTGCCACTCTTCCGAATACAACCTTCTTCTTGGGATAACAGCCTCTCTTCGCTGCCAGGAAGAAGTATCGCCTGGCAAGCTTCTTTCTCAATCCTATCTCGTAGATGGGATAGAAGATAACCCAGGCAATGCTGAGAGCGATGAAGATATCGCCTACGGCAAAAGGAAAAAATCCTGAGATGGGAGAGAGGAGTGTGCCGATAATCGGATAGATACGGGTGGTGTAGATGAATCCCCATAGAGGAATCATTTTGGTAAGAGTAACGAGGAGGAGCAGTACCAGCAATAACCAGTGGCGCCACTTTACCCGATTGAGTCGAAATGTATGCAGTATCTTCATATTCATTATTTCTTCATTCTAATTGTTCTTAATGTCGCCAAATATGGCTTTCTGATGCAAAAATACAAAAGTTTTCTGAATAGTTGACAGCATCGATTCATTTTTTTGCTATTTTTGCATATACAAAAGATAGAAACGAATTTATTAACTTAAAGTAATAGGAGGGGCTATCATGAAACAGACACAGGAAAAATTCGAGGCAATGAACCTTGAGTATGAGAACCTCTATAATGAGGAAGATGACCGCAGAGATTATAATTCTGTTTGGTACAGTTAGGTAATTGGATGCAGTTAGACAATAAAGGGCTATGCTGTTTATTGCAGAATCTCAAGCAACAACAGCATAGCCTTCTTGTGTCCTTATTTCTCGAAGTGCTGGTAATCCTTGCTATGTTTCCAGTCGCCACCCCATCGGAACCCTTTCTCCTTGAAAAGCCGGTAGCATAAATCGCCCTTTCTGATCATGTAAGTATGGTGCTTGTTACGGTCGAGATAAGGTCGTGCCGTAGCTGGCTCTACCACTTCCTTGCCATTCTTCAAATGCTTATGATAGGGATTGTAGAGGGTATTGATGTCAACGGCAAGTCCCTTGCCATGCTTCGAAACGGTATGGGTGTGCGAGATGAAGCGGAAGTTGAAGCTGGAGGAGTTGTTGTCCCTCATCGCCCTCTCGTCGTCGGCATCCCAGTAGTCGATAAGTCTCATTCGTTCTATCGGATATTTTGCTTCATATAGCTTTCTGAAGATATCGAGTACATCAGCGGCTATCGCCTTGTTTACCACCATTTCACCTACGATGTTTCTGCCTTTTTTATCCACATGCAGGCATCGCAGATATCGCAGTTCGCTTCTTGCTATGGTGCAGTTTTTCTTATATGTCTTTCCTTGCATCAGGTGGAAAATATCATCAGGAATGGGGGATGTGGAGAAGAAATGCTTCTCTCCAAGTTTTCTGATGGTTTGCTCGCTGACGATTTCTCCTGGCTTCTGTGCCTTGGATGGAAGGCAGAAAAGCATGGGGAGAGCAAAGTATAGGATGATGATCTTTTTCCAAAACATAATTCTTTCTCCTTAATATTTATTCTCTTTCATTCTTTCTTGATTTAATTTCTCTTCTCCTTGTTTTGATTCACAGGGATATAATGCGAATCCTTGATTTCGCCAATTACGATGATGCTGTGAAGGCTTCCGATGCAGTCGATATTTCCCAGGGTATTGAGCATGAAGTCCTGATAATCCTTCATGTCTCGGGCATACACCTTGATCTGGAAGTCGTAATCGCCGGTGGTGTTGTAGCACTCTGTTATCTGGTCGATGGTTTGCACGGTATCCATGAATTGCTGAATCAAGTCGTGGGTGTGCTGCTTCAATCGGATATTGCAGAGCACGATCACGTTGTGTCCCATCTTGTGATGATCCACTATCGCTCCGTATCGCTGGATGTATCCCTCACGCTCCAATCGCTTCTGTCGCTCGAAGGTGGGAGAAGGGGAGAGGTGTACTCTTGCGGCAAGTTCCTTCACGGTGAGTCGGGAGTTCTGCTGCAACAACTTGAGTATCTTGATATCGATTTCATCGAGATTTTCTTCTGTAGCCATTATTCCTTTTCTTTCTGTTTTATAGTTTCTTTGTTTCTCCTTTTAGCGTTTCTTGCAGAATAATATTCTGCTGATTTGCCAAATACGCTGCAAAGATAGCATATTTTTCTGAATTACGAAGAATATTTGGTAGATAAAATTCTTCTTCTTACCTTTGCACTCGCAATTCCGGATGCAAAGAGCCGTTCATCATCTGATAATGGCAAATTAAAAGTCATTCATCATTAAAAAATATAGGAGATAAAATAATTATGAGTAACGTAAGAAATATACATTTTGAGGCAGTGGGCAGCTATTTGCGTCCTGCAGAGTTGAAAGAAGCAAGAGCCAAGTTTGCTGATGGCAAGATTTCTGCCACCGACCTTCGCAGCATCGAAGACCGTCTGATTACTGAGGTCATCAAGCAGCAGAAGGCGCATCGCCTGCCTTATATCACCGATGGTGAGTTCCGCCGCAGCTATTGGCATCTCGACTTTATGTGGGGTTTCAATGGCGTGGAGCATATCGAACTGGAGCATGGCTACCAGTTTCATGGCGAGGAGACAACCAAGGGTTCTATCCAACTGACCGGCAAGATTACCGGAGAGAATCATCCTTTTATCAAGGATTTCCTGTTTGTGAAAAAATTTGAGGAGTTGGATGACAAGGGCGAGTATATCTTCGAGGCAAAGCAGACGGTTCCGGCTCCTGCACAGTTTCTTGCCGAACTGTTTCGTGGAAAGAATGCCGAGAATACCCGCAAGTTCTATCCTAATACCACCCAGTTGATTGAGGATATTGCCCAAGCTTATCGCACCTTCTTCCAGGAGATTTATGCAGCCGGTTGCCGCACCATCCAGCTGGATGATTGCACCTGGGGAATGATTGTGGATAGCGATTACTGGAAGGCCAAGGTGGGCAACGGCTTCACCCTTGAACAGGAAGCCCTGCAATATCTGAAGGTGAACAACCTTGCCATCGAGGGCAAACCGGAGGGATTGACTATCAACACCCACGTATGCCGTGGCAATTATCATTCCTGCTATGCCACCAAAGGTGCCTACGATGCCGTAGCTCCTTATCTTTTCGCTCATGAAGATGTAGATACCTTCTATCTGGAGTATGACGACGAGCGTTCGGGCGGTTTCGAACCATTGAAATATGTGGCAGATGGCAAGAAGGTGGTTCTGGGTTTGGTAACCTCTAAATCTCCTGTGTTGGAGGATAAGGCTACGGTCATCGCCAGAATCCACGAAGCTGCCAAATATATCCCTCTCAATCGTCTGAGCCTCAGTCCTCAATGCGGTTTCGCCTCTTGTGAAATCGGCAATAAACTGACCGATGCTGAGCAATGGGCAAAGATAGATCTGGTTAGAGAGATTTCCGAGGAAGTTTGGGGCTCTTCTTCTTTCTCCGATGCAGAATGATATAGCCGGAAAGCAAAACCAGCGTAATCAGCAAGCCGGAGATGAAGACGAAAAGGTCGGATAGAGGACCTAAGAATGGAGAATAGCATCTACCCACGTGAAGCTCTAAAGCCACATTCCAAAGTGACATTGGGGTGGCTGAAAGCAACTCGGGGGTAGAGGTTGTTTTCCCGAAACTCGCCCCTTTGCTATAATCGAAAACCACTTCTTTTCCTCCAAAGAAGTCCTTGGAATAACCGCTGACCAAAGAACTGGAAATCGGAATCATCGATTTTCCTTGGTTGGCTTTCCCCGTGAAATAATCTACTATCAGATTCTTTTCCGGATTCCAACGGAACATACCGCTGAATGATCCTATCAGCCAACCACCCTTGCCGTCGCTTTCGAAAACATTCACTCCCATCGGACTTATCTTTGGTGATTGCTTCTTATCCAATAAAACCGGCTTCTGGCAGAAATGCTCATCTACTCGCAGAAAACCTTCTGAGGTAGAAACAAGCCAGTTGCCCTCTGCTGCATCCCATCGGATAGCGCGAAGTTTATCGTGCCAGACATTTCCATTCTTCACCTTTTCTGTGGTTTTGTTCATGGCTAGAGGTATCATCAATGGTGGTCGGAGACACATTCCTGTTATCGCTAGCCAGAGCGTCAGAATGATGGTGGTATATCCCAGCTTGTTATGCCATTTGGCATTGAAAACCATCTGTTTGCCAAGCTTCAGCATCTTTTCTCTTGCCTGTAATCTCTTCTGTCGGCGGATACGGTAAGGAAGAATGAAAAGGATGATGCCCGTTATCGAAAGGATGATAAGTACGATGGCGATGGCATCCACCACCAATCTTCCGGCTAATCCGAAGAAAGCACCGCTATGCAGGTTCCAAACGGTCTTGAAAAGGGTAACTTCCGGAACAAAACCTTCCGGTTGACCGATGATTTTGCGGGTAACATTCGTCTTTTCGCTGATAGCATCCCTCTTTTCGTTGGCTGCATCCGTCTTCTTTCCGGATATTTCATAAACGGCAGAACGGGTCATGGCGATGATGCTTGTGCTATCTTTGGTCAATGTAATGTCGGCGATACGCTCATCATTATCAGCGAGTGGAAACATTTTCCATTCCTTTCCATCGAAGCGATATACATCCATCATGGCTGCACACCAGATTTCTCCGTTTTTTGTCTGCACGATGTTGCGGATATTCCTGCCATCCACGTTTTCAGGCAACCCTTGGTTAAAGTCTTTCCAGCTTTTCATCTCAGCATCGGTAAGCCATACGCCACCATAACCATACGCCAGGATGGAATCACTTGGAGTTTTGCCGATGCGGTGATTGATCTTGATAGAACCTTTGATGATGCCATTGTTGAAATTCTTGATATGATAAGCCGATGGCATCAGACTTCTGCTTACTTCACAACCGGCGAATAGCTGGCGATGATTTAAAATGATACCTGATACGCAGAATACCAACATAAAGACAGACAGTACAAGTCCGAACCAACGATGGTATTTCTTCCAGGTAAAACGTTTCTTCTTTTTTTCTCTCATTGTTGTTTTCTACTAAACATTGTTGTTTTCTACTAAATGGGTTGCAAAGGTAAGAATATCTATCAACATCTGCAATACCCAAAAATAATGATTTAGGATGCTTCTGTTTTTTCTAATCTTTAGTTTCTTCACTTTTTCACTAAAAAAGTTTGGTGATTTCGTGATTTACTAGTAACTTTGCACCCCGAATAAAAAATCATCATTCATTAAGAACAATAAGAAACTAGAAAACAAGGAAAAATGGAATATATGTCTCAAGAAGGCTACGATGAGCTCGTGGCCGAACTTCAACACATGGTTAACGTAGAGTTGCCAGCCGTTCGTGATGCGATTGCTGAGGCTCGCGACAAGGGTGACCTCAGTGAGAATTTCGAGTATCATGCTGCCAAGCGTGAGCAGGGAAAGCTTTTGAGTCGCATCAGCTTCAAGCAGAAGGTCTTGGAGAATGCCCGTGTCATCGACAAGTCTCGATTGAAGAGTGATACCGTTGGCTTGTTGAGCAAGATTAAGATTACCAATCTCGCCAACAAGTGCAGCATGAGCTATGTTATCGTAAATCCGCATGAGGCTGATTTGCATAGTGGAAAAATCTCTATCAAGTCGCCTATCGCCAAGGCCCTTCTGGGCAAGAAGGCAGGTGATGAGGTAATGGTTAAGGTACCAGCCGGCTTGCTCAAATTCCGCCTGGATAGCGTTGAGTTATAACTTTATAGTGTTGAGTTATAATGTATTCTTTTAAAGGAAAACTCCCGATAATTTGAAACTGTTCAACTTATCGGGAGTTTCCCTTTTTTATAAATCTTATTGTAGTGCTTTTATTAATTCTATTTTAATATTTCTCTAGAATTTTATTCAGCAAGAAGGTGGCATTCTGGTTTCTTGCCACACCCTTCTGTATCTTATAAGTATAGGTAACATCCGTGCCCAAATCTATCTCGAAACAATAGTTGTGGAATTTGCCTGATGCATCATTCTCCATCTTGGAGAGTTCCAAATCGTGGGTAGCGATGATACCGCTCACCGGCTGCTTGGCGATGGCTTCTAGGAACTTTCTCGAACCATTCAGCTTATCCAATGAATTCGTTCCCTTCAGAATCTCATCCAGAATAATCAGCGTTCGGAGTGATTCCTTATTGCCCGCTATACTTTCCTTGCAGAACATTCCCTCTGCACTTTCCTTGCAGAACTTCAGAAGTTCCTCCAATCTGATCAATTCTGCATTGAAATAAGAAATGCCATGCGTCAAATCATCGGTGGTTCTCATACTCGAGAACAATCTGAAACGTGAAATCTTCAGTTGATCCGCAAATACCGGCATACCCGCCATCGCCAGGATATAGTTCACGCCCAGCGAACGGAGGAAGGTACTCTTTCCCGCCATGTTGGCTCCGGTGATGATATAATAGTTGCCGTCCTTGATGGTGAAATCGTTCTTCACCGCCTTGGCACCCAGGAAAGGATGATAGAGATTCTTACCCTCGAACACGATTTCCGGACTTCCGATTCCTGCATTTTCTGAAACATGGCTTTCAGTATCTGCTTCCGGACTTCCCGAAATAAATTCAGCCTCTTCCGCCTCGGGATGATTATATCTGAAATCCGCCATCGAAACCATTGCATCCATCTCGCTGATGATGTGCATCCATTCCTCCATCTTCACCATATAGGTATTCTTCCATTTCAGGAAACTGCGAACCAGGAAGAAATCGCTCAGCATGAAGGCATCGGTGAAGAAAAGACCCAGGAAGTTGCCTCTTCTGTCATACCCCTTCAATATCTTTTCCAGTTGGGCAAAGGAAGGCAGGGCATCTGCCAGGGAATTCTGCATTTCCTTGCCTAATTCGCTATGGAAATTGCGCCTGTTGATAAGCTGAAGTATCTGGGCATAGGCGATGAGCTGATGGCGAAGCTTGCCTCCGTTGCTGTCTATCTTGTCAAGTGTCTGCTTGCAGACGAAGAATACCACCATGTATTGAACCAACCCCCACCACAGGGCGAAATTCACCGAAACCATATCGCATATCGATAAAATCACGGAACCGACGACTCCGATAATCATCATCCATCCGATAACGAGCGAAACCGGTGATCCAAACCATGCCGGCACCTCCATCTTCGAAACCTTCTGCATCGCATCCACCACCGCAGCAGAATCAATCTTCTTCATCTTGCCATTCACCATTTTGCCATCCGCAGTTTGGCTTCTGTTCTTTTCGCCAAGTGCCAGGAATTCCATTCGCCAGTTTTCGCCTTCTCCCGCCAGTTCCTTCTGCAAATCTCTTCTTCTTTTGATATCCTCCATATTCAGAGGTGTTTCCCGGGTAAGATTCCTGGCGAGTGCCTCCGAACCGCCCGATGTGATGGTTCGGCAGATGCGGTTGAACAGCGAACTCTTGCCGAAGACATCGAGGTCGAAGGAATAAGGATGCTGCGGATTCTGATAGAAATCGCCCGTCTCGAAAGGCGAGAAATCGCCCTCCCAAGCCTTGATTTCGTCCTGATAAACCTTGAGCAAAGCCGAAAGATGCTCTATCTTCTCCTTATTTTTGTCGTCAAGTCGTCTGATACCCAGATAGGCAATCAGGCACAACGCCGCCCCCAACAGATAGTTCTGCGTATCCCTATCCAATGCGAAATAGCAGATCAGGAAGGCGAGAATGCCGCCAAAAGCCAGCAGCTCTTCTATTATAAATCCCGTATTCTTACGCTTCAGGGCAGCCACCTCAGAAGCGTATCGGCTTACATATTGTTGATAATTCTCCTTGATATTCATACTCCTTATTATTATTTTTCTTCTTTTCCTATTTCTTCTTCTTTCTCTTGTATTATGAATTTTTCTCCATCCAATTTATTATAGGAAATATTCTCCTCTTATCCTTTGCTGCCAATTCAGACAGGAGCGTCATTCCATAAGCCAGTCGAGCACATATTCTTGCTTGATTCCATCATGAAACTGGACGGGGTCGTTGTCCAGGGTGAGCAGATATTTTGGAAAATTGTCGGAGATGGACTTCAGGGGTGCCAATTCTCTCTGCATCGTGGTTTCATCCCTTACGCTGAGCGATACCTGATAGTATGCCTTGTGTTCACCAATGATTACCACGAAGTCTATCTCTGCATCACCGGCTTTGCCTACATAGATTTCTCCGCCTCGTCGTGCTAGTTCCAGATACACGATGTTCTCCAGTACGTGCCCCAAGTCGCCACCTTTTGTGCCATTGATGACTTGGCGCAGACCTACGTCGGCAAGATAAAGTTTCTGTCCAGTCTTCAATAGCTGCTTACCCTTGGCATCATATCTCTGCACCGGGTAGAAGATATAGCTGTCGGTGAGGGCAGAGACGTAGTTTTCTATCGTATGAGATGTAGTCTTTCTGCCCAGCGAGGTCATGGTGTCGCTGATGCGCTTGATTACGGATATGTTGCCTATATTGTCAGCAAGGAATCTTACCACACTTTGCAACATCATCACATCGGTTATCTTCTTGCGGCTCACCACGTCTTTCAGTACGATGGTGTTGTAGAGACCTGACAGGTATTCACGCACCATCTCTCGGTCTTGGCAGATTTGGGGAATGTATGGGAAGGAACCCAGTTCGATGTATTGGCGATAGGCGAGCTCTCGGGAAGTATGGGCAGGCTGCGTCTGCATGAATTCTCGGAAGGAGAAAGGGAAGAGTTTGATTTCGATGTATCTTCCGGTGAGCAGGGTGGCTATTTCGCCAGAGAGCAGGTAGGCATTGCTGCCAGTAACGTAAATGTCTACGTTGTCTAGCAGGAACAGGCTGTCTATCACTTTTTGGAAATTTTCCACCATCTGTATCTCGTCAAAGAAGAGATAGTTCATCTTGTCTGGGTACAGGTTCTGCTTTACGTGCGCGTACAAAATTTTATAGTCGAGGAACGGTTCGTTGTCGAGATCCTCGAAGTTGAGGTCCTGTACTTGTTCTTCGGATACTCCGTCCGAGAGAAGTTTCTCCCTAAACATCCTCAGCAGCGATGACTTGCCACAGCGTCGTATGCCTGTTACTACCTTGATGGTCTTCTTGTCTCTCCATTTCTCCAGGAGATTCATGTATTCTTTACGCTCTATCATATTCTCTTTATGTTCTATTTATTCACTTTGCTATTCATTTTGCATTCTATCTTGATTGTTAAAAATGAAATGCGCTGCAAATATACGAAACTTTTTCGAGAAATTTGCAGTGCATTGCAAATTTCTCGTGTTTCTGAGTAAAATTTGCAGTGTATTGCAAATTTCTTTCTGCAGAACTGATAACCTTTCTGTAATCTGTATATCCGAGAATTTGTATTTATTTAGTTTTATTGCCCGATACATCCTATAGTTTTTATTGCCCGAAACATCCTATAGTATGCGTATATATAAGCCGATGTCGTTGTTATCATACTGATGAGATTCATGCAGGTGAAGGCTGCCTGCTGGGTGTTACCTGCCAGATAAAACACTGCAACAGGGAGTATATTTGAGCATATCAGCCATACCATGAAAACCAGGACAAGGGCTATGCCCAGTTTGCGCATGTTACCTCTGTGCTTGCTGTACAGATGGCAGCCGGCTACCAGGGAGGTGATGACGGAAATCAATAACATAGTGCTTTGTATCCAGGTGAGAATCGTTGCCGTGGGGGTTATCTGTCCGTTCTGCATCATCGTTACAAAGTTGAACTTGAAGCATTGTCCCAGGATGAATGAGAGCACATAGTAAAGTACCATCAACTCGCTGCAGCGTCGTAGCAATCTTACGCCTGCTGGTAGCGTGAAGCGGAATATTCCCCATAAAGCTATAGGGGTAAGCTGCAATACCAACTGCTTGAGGGTAATCAGGACTGGACTTATTCTGAAGGACAGGTTAACTTGCCCGCAAATAAAAAATACCATCGAGAACAAAGCGAAAATGCAATATGCATACATGGCATATTGCGCAATGCGGGTCAATACTACAGGATTCTTTATTCTTGTTCTTGCCATAATTTCTAAGTTTGATGATTTTGCGGCAAAGGTACGAAAAATCTTCGATACCACCAAATTTTGCACTTGCTTGTTGAATTCGCGGTAACTCATATAAGGAAATTGTTTTTAAGACTAGAAGAAAGTTCCGTTCAACGTCATTGAACGGACATTCAAAATCACTGAACGAAACTTTCTACTAACTCTAGAAACATTTTCCTTTAAAGGTAGAAAGTAATTCCTTTAAGGGAAGAATTATTTCGAACTTAAGGACATTGATGTCTGGGCTACCCAAATGAATCGCCAGAGGCAAAGTCAAGACGACAGGATATGATTAAGTTCCTGGATTAAGATCATAAGATAAATGGAGTGAGGGTGTGTCACTGGCTTATGACACACCCTCAATTATAGTCTTATTACTGAATATTATAATGAATGCCAAAGCAGAAAGTTTGGCTTTCATTTCTTAATTTAACGCAGTATTGTTAGATACTTAAAACGGTTAAAAATGAACCAAAATACGAAAAACTTTTCCAGGGTTAGCATCCCACCAATGCAACGTACTTAAAGCATCTTCTGGTTCAATAATCTTTGTAATCAACTTTTCTATTGGGCATTTCCCACGCTCTAAATAATGGATTACAGCACGGAAATCTTGTGGCAAAGCATTTCGTGATCCACGAATATCTAATTCTTTTTGAACGAAATACTTTGTTTGGAATGTTACTTCACTTTTTGAATATCCAATACACACAACACGCCCCGTAAATGCCACTTCCTCTACTGCAAGCTGATAGGTAGGTGCACTACCTACTGCTTCAATAATTACATCAGGACCGTAACCACCAGTTATTTCTTGCAAACGTAAATGAACATCTTCGGTTGTAGAATTGATGATATAACTTGCTCCGACTTCCTTCGCCATTACCAATTTATCTTCGTCGATATCAATTGCGACAACAGTAGCACCACGTAAGGCAGAACGCACAATGGCTCCCATACCAACCATGCCACAACCTATCACTACCACAACGTCAATATCTGTAACTTGGGCACGACTTACTGCATGAAACCCAACAGACATCGGCTCTATTAATGCACATGCCGTAGGTGAGAGAAGCCCTGCAGGAATCACCTTTTCCCACGGCAGAACAATATACTCCCGCATGGCACCATCCCGTTGAACTCCTAAAGTTTCATTATGCTGACAGGCATTGACGCGTCCATTCCTACATGAGGCACATTTTCCACAATTGGTATATGGATTGCAAGTTACAACCATTCCTGGTTTTAAACCTTTTGGCACACCTACTCCGACAGCCTCTATGGTTGCGCCAATTTCATGGCCAGGAATCACGGGATTTAAAGCCATTGTATTGCGCCCTCTAAACGTACTGAGATCTGAGCCGCAAAAACCTATATAATGTAACTTAAGAAGTACTTCTCCTTCTTGAAGTGTCTTAGGTTTTTCTATATCAATCACTTCAAGTTTTTTATCATGAAAAATTTTGATTGCTTTCATATCTACTATTTATTCTGACATATTTTTAATATAACTAAGTTCTGGTATATCGTGGAAACGATAAAAAACATAGGCATTGCCCCCCAGGAACTTATCTTTTAAAGAATCTGAAAGTTCTTTGGATTTCCATACAAAGTCGTAAGCCATTTTATAAGTTATGGCAGTGATTGTGCGAGGATAATCACTGCCCCACATAATTTTATCCTCACCAATCCATTCTGCAGCATCATAAATGCATTTAATAGCAGAAGGGTAAGGATAGAACTCTGAATGAAAGAGCCAGGTGATACCGCCAGATTCAATACGAACATGTCTGCTCTTACGGGCTAACATCACTTGTGACTTGAAAGAAGCGGTATTGGCCATACCAAAATGTCCGATGGCAACTTTCAAATTGGGGCATTCTTCAATGACTTCTGCCATTTCAGAAATCTGCACTTCATTATCGGCCAAACACATGGAAAGAATCAGCCCCTTTTCTTCTAAATACTTAAATAGAGGCATCTTGTTCAAAAGAGATGTACCTAAAAGACGATGTCCAGGAATGGATATCCCCTTTAAGCCAATTTCCATTATCCTGTCAACATCCTGAATGCTATCAGCCATGCCTAAACAGCAAAATCTATTAGCATATTTCCGTTGGACCTCTGCCAGATAAGAATTCTGATTGCCGTCTATAACTTCTTGTACTACAACTGCTCCACCTACCTGTGCATAATCCATATTGGAAAGGAAGATCTCTGCCGAATTAATTCCATCTATCATAAATGGTGGTAACATCTGCACTTCTTCACCGAAAAAAATAGAACGAGACCCATTGGTTGGTAATGTCTGGATAGGTTGTCCATCAACAACTGCATCTTGTTTAAGCCAAAGGTGGCTATGCGCATCTATGATCATAAGCTTAAATGATTATGTGTTCGCCCAACTTACTCTCATTTGATTCCCAATGATTTTTCTTACATCCGCTACCAACTGTTCATCTGGCTCTTGGTTGGCCCATTCTATGTTACGGGCTACATTCTGCGGATTGGCAGATGAAAAGAGTGTGCTCGCTATTCGAGGGTTTGCTACACTATACTGTATGGCTAGTTTCTCAATGGGATAATCCTTTTCCATACAGAATTTTGCTGCTCTGCTACAAACTTCTGTAAGTGTTTTTGGGGCAGGATGCCAGTCTGGTACCCCACGTTGCGATAATAGTCCCATGGAAAGAGGTGAAGCATTAATGACGCCAATTCCATGTTTCTCGAAAAACTCCAGATAATCAACTAATTCGTCATCATTCAAGCAGTAATGACAAAAATTAAGAATACATTCTACCATACCGCTATCACAATGTTCAATTACCCATTTGATATTCTTCAATTGTAAGTCTGTGATACCCACATGTCCCACAATTCCTTTTTGTTTCAATTCTATCAGTGCAGGAAGTGTTTCCTCGCAAATTTTTTGCAATCCGCCAGGTAAGGTGGTTTGGAACTCAATATCATGAACGTTAATAATATCCAGGTATTCTACATTCAGACGTTCCATACTTTCATAAACGCTTTCTGTAGCCCGTCTAGCACTATAATCCCAACTGTTAATACCTTCCTTGCAATATCTGCCCACCTTTGTAGAGAGATAATACTTATCACGAGGTATTCCTTTCAAGGCTTTCCCCAGAACCATTTCTGCTTTATAGCTGCCGTAATATGGGCTTACATCAATGAAATTGATGCCACCCTCAATAGCTGCTTCCACAGCCATAATGCTGTCATTCTCCTTTGTTTCGTGAAAAACACTTCCCAGCGAAGAAGCTCCAAATCCCAAATTCGAGATTTTCAATCCCGTATTTCCTAATTCTCTGTATTGCATATCGTTTTAATTATAGAGATAAAACATTCTGTCCATCATTTGCCATTTTTCATTGCTCGTTGCTGTCGCACAACAATGTTGAAATTTACCCACTAATTCTTCCCATTCTTCCTGACGAGGTAACTTAGCCAACTTGGACATGGAAGAATCCCAGTCAAAGTCAATAGGTGTATCCACCACCATGACAAGATGACTGTCTGAGATATAGATTTCCATTTCCAAAATTCCAACACATCGGATGCCATCTCTGATTTCTTTCCAATGGCACTCCTCTGAATGAAGCTTACGGTAAATATGTATCGCTTCCTCATCAGACTTTAAGTCTAGACACTGAACGTATCTCTTTGTGAGACATGAGTATTGCTTTTGTTTATATCCATCCATTTTTTTGTTCTTTTAGAATTATGTTGCAAAAATACTCATAATCTCGCGAAATGCATCGCATTATTTTGTTGTATGGTAGGACAATATTGTACTATTATCTCATGTTTTTCCTATATGCCATAGGCGTAATGCCTGTAATCTTTTTAAAAAGACGTATAAAATAGGAGTGGTCATTATAGCCTAAATCATAAGCAATCTCTTTAATTGGCTGATCATCTGTGATCAGCAGCAACTCGGCTCTATCTATTTTCTTTCTGTTTATATATTGCAGAGGAGACATACCTATCATTTTCACGAATATTCTTATGAAATGGGATTTAGTAACACAGGCTATTGCAGCTAAATCATCAATGCTGATTTCCTCATATATATTATTATGTATATGGGTCAAGACTTTGGCTAGTCTTTTATCCTGAGTCCAGACCTTAGCTTGAGCCTTGTGCACAAATTTTGAAAAGAGAATAAGAATACTTCCTCTCAACTCCATTTTCTCAGCCAATGATAACTCATTATAACGATGGACATAATCAATGAATTTACCCATATTATCATACGCGGTAGGGTCACTGGCAGGTAATTGAGCTTCAGGATGATGCTTACACATATTATCAAAGATTGCTTCATCCAGGGCATTAGAGTCAATTTCCACAGGGAAATCATAAAAATCAAATATATCGGTTTCCTTCTTGAAGCCTTCGTAGAAATGCAGATAATAGTGGGAGAATTTTCCTGCACATTCATAACTGTGGACTGTATGCGCAGGTACAATATACATATGCCCCGATAGCAAATCAACAACTCTGTTGGGCAAATAAAGCTTGGCATATCCCTCTGTGACCAGGTATATGCGAGTAAAAGGAGAAACCACGTTTTGCCAGTTCCAATCTGCATCATGTTTAGCCAGACCAACATTCAGCATCTGGAAATTCAAGGATTCTATAGGTATATTCATCTTTATTCTAAATTTATATGATTGTTTCTGGTACAAAGATAACATTTTATTTTCATACCGCAATGCGATTTCTATTGAAATATCAATATTGTGCTATTATAGAATCATATAATCCCATGAACTTCGGATAAAACTGTGTATCTTTGCAGCAGATTTAACAAACAATTATTTTAAAGCAATATAACAATATGCAAATGAAAAAAATATTCTTTATAATAGGAGTCATCTTGACTATGGCAAAAGGAGTGCAGGCGCAAACCTGCCAGGTTCCTGTCTCTGAAGCTGATGAGCCAATGATGAAAGGTAAATTTGAACCAACATGGGAATCTTTGGAAAATAACTACAAAGTACCAGACTGGTTTAAAAATGCAAAGTTTGGCATTTGGGCACATTGGGGGCCTCAATGTGTGGAAGGAACTGGCGACTGGATGGCACGTTCAATGTATATCGAGGGAAGCAGAGAATACAAGTATCATGTTGAACACTATGGTCATCCTTCAGAATTTGGATTCAAGGACCTGCTTCCACTGTTTAAAGCAGAAAAATGGAATCCAGACAAGCTCGTTTCCTTCTATAAGAAAATCGGTGCTCAATATTTCTTTGCCTTAGGCAACCACCACGACAACTTTGATCTTTGGGACAGTAAGTATCAGCCATGGAACTCAAAGAATATGGGACCTAAGCAAGATATTCTGGCAGGCTGGGCTGCAGCTGCCAAGAAATACGGTCTCCCATTTGGTATCAGTTTCCATGCAGATCATGCCTGGACTTGGTATGAACCAGCCCAGCGTTATGATAGAGAAGGAGACAAAATGGGTGTAAGTTATGATGGTACTTTGACAAAAGCAGACGGCAAGGGAAAATGGTGGGAAGGATATGACCCTCAGGATCTTTATGCACAGAATCACCCTTTGAGCAAGGGTAGTTGGGCTGATGGCATGATTCATCGTCAATGGGCATGGGGAAATGGTGCTGCAACCCCTTCCCAGAAGTTCTGCACCAACTTCTACAATAGAACTCTTGATGCAATAAACAGATATAATCCTGATTTGATTTACTTTGACGTTACTGCAGTACCTTTCTATCCAGTTAGCGATGTAGGCTTGAAGATAGCTGCTCATTTCTATAATCACAACATGGCTACACACAAAGGAAAGCTGGAAGCCGTGATGTTTGGTAAGATTCTGGATGAGAACCAGCGAAAAGGACTTGTTTGGGATGTGGAAAGAGGTGCTCCGAACCAAATTCAAGAAACTGCTTGGCAATCATGTTCCTGTATTGGAGGATGGCACTACAATACCTCTATTTATGAGAACAATGGCTATAAGTCTGCAGCTTCGGTAGTCAAGCTGCTTGTAGATATTGTCAGCAAGAATGGAAACTTATTGCTCAGTGTTCCTCTCAAGGCGGATGGCAGCTTCGATGAGAAGGAAGAAAAGGTCCTGAACGAGTTTGGTGCCTGGATGAACATCAACAAAGAGGCCATTTACGATACTCGGCCATGGAAGGTGTTTGGTGAAGGTCCAATCTCAGAATCTGACATCAAGATCAATGCTCAGGGATTCAATGAAGGTTCTTATACACATGCCACTGCAGCAGAAAAACGTTTTACACAAACTTCCAAAGCCCTATACGTAACTATGCTGGCATGGCCTGCAGAGCAAAAGGTAACGATAAAGTCATTGGCTCTCAACAGTCCTCTCTTCCAGAAGAAGATCAGTAGGGTAGAATTATTGGGCTATGGCAAGATACCTTTTACGCGTACTACCGAGGGACTTGTTGTAACTCTTCCAGCTAAAAGGTTAAACGATATAGCTCCGGTTATTAAAATCGGAAAGTAACAAATTTAATCATAATATAGAATCTAATTTGTGACAGGTATTATACCTGTCACAGGTACTTTCTATCTCTTTGTCAAACTAAAAATATTTGTTATGAAGTACAAATTATCTTTAAACAATTTGCCTTACTGGCGATTTCTTATGATGGTAATTGTCTCCTTTTATACCAGCATAAGTATTGCGCAAACTCAGGTAAAAGGAAACATTAAAGATGTTTCAGGTGAGCCATTAATAGGTGTCAGTATCAAAGAGAAAGGCACTTCTAATGGTACAGTTAGTGATTTAGACGGTAACTTTGCCATAACTACCAGCAAGAGCAACTTTCTTCAGGTAAGTTACATTGGCTATATTTCACAAGAAATCAAGGCCGAAAATGGTAAGACCTTACAAATCGTCCTTCAAGAAAACTCGGAAATCCTGGAAGATGTTGTAGTTGTAGGTTATGGAACCCAAAAGAAAGTAAACCTGACGGGATCTGTTTCTGCTGTTACTGCCAAGGAATTGGCAAATAAGCCAGTTACTAGTACTGCGCAAGCATTAGCTGGTCTGGCTCCTGGCTTGAGTGTACTGCAAAATTCCGGACGTCCTGGCGCTGGTGCTTCTGTTAAAATCAGAGGTACAGGAACATTCTCCAGTGCAGGTACAGCTCCGTTGGTCTTGATTGACGGCTTGTCAGGCAATCTGGATGATGTGGATCCTAATGATATACAGAACATCTCTTTCCTGAAGGATGCTGCGTCTGCATCTATTTACGGAAATCGCGCTGCCAATGGTGTTATCTTGATTGAAACCAAGAAGGGGGCTACCGGCAAAACCACCATCACCTATAATAATTCTTTCGGCTGGCAGTCACCAACAGAACTTCCAGACTTCTTGCCATCGTGGGAATATGCCACATATTACAACATGGCCATGAAGAATATGGGAAAGCAAGAGGCATACACTGCAGAGCAAATTCAGAAGTATCGTGATGGCTCAGATCCTGACAACTACCCTAATGTAAACCATCTAAAATGGCTTCTTGAGTCTGGATCGGGTTTTCAGCACCAGCACAATTTGAGCATTCAGGGTGGCAACAATAACCTCAGCTACAATCTTTCAGTAGGTTACAGAAACCAAGAGGGAATGACTGCCAACACCAATAATGAGCGTCTTACTGCTCTTTTCAGCATGAAGAGTGAACTTTCAAAATGTTTACACCTCAATTTGAACATCAATGCATACAACAACAAATACAATGCTCCAAACGGAGAACCACAGAGCATTGATGGAATGATTGGTTATGCAGTAAGAGAAGGTGCTATTTACGCTGGTAGAAAGTCGGATGGAAGTTTTGGATATCAAGATAATTATAGCCCGGAAGCATGGCTTAACAGCGAATCTTTCGTGAAGAATATCAACAGAAATGTCAGTGCATCCACTCAGCTTACCTGGGATACGCCGATTAAGGGATTGTCGATTATCGGAAAAGCGGGAGTTACCTACTGGACAAAATACGATAAGGCTTATAGAGCAGAAACTTATTTTGATGCCAACAAGACTATAGGTCCTTCTACATTGAGTATTTGGACTGCCAACAATACCTATACCACATTTGAAGCACTTGCCACTTATGAGAAGCAAATCAAAAAGCATTACTTCAAGTTGTTGGCTGGTACATCTGTAGAGCAAAGTTCCAATAAGGGTTTGGAAGGTTCTAGAAATACTTTCCCTAACAACTACTTATACGAATTAGGTTCTGGTGATGGTTCTACTGCAAGCAATAACAGTTCGTTGGAAGAATATGCCCTGCAGTCATTCTTTGGTAGAGTAAACTACTCATTCAATGATCGCTATCTTCTTGAGGCAAACCTTCGCTATGATGGTTCCTCACGTTTCGCCAAAGGTCATCGATGGGGTTTATTCCCATCTGTATCGGCTGGTTGGAGAATTACTGAAGAAGATTTTTGGAAGCAGAGCTGTCTCGCAGAGACCGTTGACAACTTAAAACTTCGTGTTTCTTATGGTGTGCTTGGTAATCAGAATATTGGTCTTTATCCATACCAGCAGACATATAGTCTCGGATATAACTATCCAATTGGTAATCCTGCCGCCCTGCAGTCGGGTGCCTATATGGCAAGCTATAACAATCAAGACATCACTTGGGAAAAAACCGCAATAACAGATGTTGGCATTGACTTCAGTCTTTGGAAAGGTCGTTTCAGTGGTTCCGTTGACTATTTCTACAAGTACACTTCTGACATTTTAGCTCCAGTTGAAGTTACCAGTATCATGGGACGCTCAGTTGGTCAGTCCAATGTAGGAGCGGTTTCCAACAAGGGTATTGAAGTTAATCTTACCTATAATGGGAAAATTGGCAAAGACTTTATTTTCAGTGTGTCACCTAACTTCACATGGATCAAGAATGCAGTAGAAAAGCTTGCCAATGGAGCAAAGGAAGAAATCAACAATGGTAGAATCGTAGGCCAGCCAATTGGAATCATATACGGCTACAAGACGAATGGCCTTTTTGTTGATCAGGCAGAAATTGACAATGCTCCGGAACAGTTGGTTGGTAAGTCAGGCATCAAGCCTGGCTACGTTAAATACCAGGATATCAGCGGTCCAAATGGAGTGCCAGATGGTCAGGTAGATGCGCAATATGATCGCACAGTCTTAGGTAGTACTACTCCTAAGTTCTACTATGGTCTGAACTTGACAGCAGCTTATAAGGGATTCGATTTCTCTGCCTTGTTCCAGGGACTTGGCGGTCATAAGAGACTCATCGGTTCTTACATGGCATATGCATTCTATAATGGAGGACAGATTCAAAGATGGCAAGCCGAAAAGTGCTGGACAGAAGAAAATCCAAACAAATGGGCAGAATATCCACGCTTGGAAACTCTGAATATGAACAATACCAATCTTCAAACTTCAGACTATTGGGTACGCGACGCAAGTTATCTACGTCTAAAGAATGTTCAGATAGGATACACATTGCCTAAGGAATTAGTCAGCAAGGTGGGATTGCAGAATATTCATATCTACGTAAGTGGACAGAATCTGCTGAACATCAACAAATTCTACAAAGGATGGGATCCTGAGAATGAAATAGGAACTGGAGATGCTCCATCTTATTACCCTATCAACAAGATATACTCTTTTGGATTAAACATTAAGTTTTAAGTAGAACTTTCAATTCTTAGAAAAATGAAACATCTAAAAACTATATTCAAGACTGCTCAAGCTTGCATTGTTGCGTCTTCATTATTATGCGTAGTGGCAGGTTGTTCTGATCTATTGGAAAAAGAACCTCCTTCTGCTATCTCTAATGGCAATTTCTGGACTAGTGAAGGAGATGCCAAACTTGCTCTTACAGGATGCTATCGTTTCCAGACAGGATGGTCACATGATGCATTTGACACTCCACAGGGATTGTTATATCTTGACTTTGCCGGTGGTAATGGTACGGAAAAGGAAAGCTTCACGACATTGATGGCAAGTTCGAATACCGTAGCTACCAATGGTAACTTGCGATGGTATTGGGGTAATGCTTATGTGCAAATTGCCAACTGCAATACATTTTTGGACAATATCGAGAATTGTCCAATGGATGATGTCAAGAAGAAGCAAATGGTAGCTGAGGTGAAATGCCTGCGAGCTTATTTCTTCTTTAATCTTGCTTTCTACTACAAAGATGTTCCTATGCCTTTGAAATCATTGACTTTGCAGGAGGCTAATAGCATAGCACAAACTCCACAGTCTGAAGTTTATAAGCAGGTGGAAAATGACTTGAAAGAGGCAGTAGGCTTGCTTCCTGAAAACTATAGTTCCGAAGAGTATGGTCGCTTTACAAAAGGAGCTGCCCAGACATTGCTTAGTCGCCTCTATCTGGCCCAAGACCGATGGAATGATGCAATTGATGTTCTTGGACAGGTTATCAGTTCCGGAAACTATGAGATAGACACCAGAAATGGCAAGGATAGCTACGAGAAGTTGTTCCAAATTGGAGGAGAGTATAGTCCGGAAACAATTTTCTGTATTATGGGCATAAAAGACAAATATACGAATTCTCGTTATCAATATCTCTATCCCGAATGTGCATATGGCGGATGGCATCAGTTTGCGCCATACAATGAACTCGTCAAGGATTACTTCTGCAGTGACGGCAAAAGCATAGAAGAATCAAGTCTCTATGATGACAATGATCCTTATGCAAATAGAGATTTGCGTTTATATGCATCTATCTTCCTGCCACCACTGGGAACATATCCTGGTACAAAATACAACGACATCACTTATGATTGTTACAAGGGTGCAAATTCTGCTGATGCATATAATAAGTTTGCCTTATTCAACGGTTATTGTCCTAAAAAGGGTTGTGACCCTTCTGTCACAAACAATCTGGGATCGACCTATACATATACGCCTATTATGCGTTATGCAGAGGTGTTGTTGAGTTATGTAGAAGCGATGAATGAAGCAAAGCCTGAGGCTGTAACTCAAGACGTATTGGACAAAACCATAAATAAAATACGCCAACGTGTAGAGCTGCCAGGTCTTCTTAAAGCAGATTTGTCACAAGCACAGCTTCGTGAAGCTATCAGAAAGGAAAGACGTGTGGAATTGGCCTTTGAAGGCTTACGTTATTTTGATGTACTGCGCTGGGGGATAGCTGCTGAGGTATTAAACCATACATTTACAGGAGTCAAGTTGTCTGATGATCCAAGTGCCAGAAACTATCGTGGAAGCGGATCTTCTGCTTCACCTGTAGATAAAGATATGTACTATCAGTTTGAAAAAAGAACTTGGGATGCTCACAACCGATATTTCCCAATTCCTCAGAATGATTTGAATATCAACAAGAATCTGAAACAAAACGAAGGATACAATTAATAGACACACTTAGGTCAAATTGTTAGGTTTTATGCTTACATTAGAGGGGGATGTCATTTGTCAGTGGCATCCCCTTATCTTACATACTAGATGTAACTATATTAGCAACATGATTACGGAATATGGTATAGAGGCAAAGTCTAATTCTGAAATTATATCAGAATCGGGAGGACGATTCAAGCAATATCGTCTGTTCAGCAATCTCACTCAGAAAGAGGTGGCTGTGAGTATTTTCACGATTCTGCTTTATCTTGAATTTCTAAAATTCGTTATTTAGATGTGTGCAGAGTAGTTTCCTTCCGCATAAAAGAACGATAAAAACTCTTAAAAGTTATAATATATCTTTCTGAATATAAGAATTTATGGCTATCTTTGCATGGTAAATATTTATATAATATGAAGAAGATTTTCTTAGGATTGGCAGCTGCACTGATGTTGACTGCCTGCAACGAGAACAGACAGCCGGAGGCAATGACCAGCGTTGACTCTGCAAGTGTGGTAACCGATTTGATGATGAGTCGCAGAAGCATCCGTGCTTACAAGGATTCCGCTATCAGCCGTGATACCCTGAACGAGATTCTGAAATGCGGCATCCATGCGCCAAACGGTCAGAACCTGCAGTCGTACGAAATCAGAGTGATAGATTCTCCTGCACTCATCGATTCGATAACCCAAGCCGTGGTAAAGGATAATCCTAAGATAGCAGAGCGCAAGGGCTTCAAGAACATCTTCGTGAATGCTCCATGCGTGGTTTGCATCGCCTACGATACTACTTATGATATGGCACAGATTGATTGCGGTTTGCTTGGCGAGAACATCATTCTTGCAGCATGGGCAAAGGGCATCGGTTCCTGCTGCCTGGGCAGTTCTGCCCGTTGGATATTGGATTCGCCATCTGCCAAGCCTTACCTCGATCGCATGGCATTCTCCAAGGGTTACAAACTGCTCTACTGCATCGCCCTGGGTTATCCTGATGAATCGCCGGAGGCAAAGCCAAGACGCCAGGATATGATCAAGTTCATGGATTAAGACAGATGAAGGTTGATGTCCTGTTTCAGGACATCAACGTTTGAAGATAGATATGCATCTTTTTGAAACATTATCCTGTACTCCATTTCAGTATGGCTATGGGCAAACACATGGAGAAGGAGCAACTGGAAAGATACTTGCTCTATATCATCGGCTTGAATGAAAAGAAGTTTGGTATAGAAAATGATGCTGTTTATCATCTTCTCGCTTTTGACTGGCTATGTGGTAGATGTAGAAGTGCACACTCCCAATGGAAGGGTAGATATCGTGCTGTTGACCGACATCCGTCTCTATATCATAGAGCTGAAGCTGAACAGGGATGCCCAGACGGCTTTGCTGCAAATCAACCTCAAGAACTATGCCCAGCGCTTTGCGCTTTGCGGGAAACCTATAGTGAAAGTAGGTGTCAACTTTGATTCTACCCAGGGAAATATTGAGGATTGGATAATTGAAGAGGAATGACCAGGCTAGTTAGCCTCTTTTTACAAGAGGCTAATTACTATGGGTATGTCAAGTGAACTGTGTCATACACAAACTCTGTATTTTGTTCAATCCATTTTAGGTTGAATCGATAGTGCATTCTACTGCTTAATATGTGTATCATGCCGTCTGGTGATTGTGTTCCAGCCAGATAGCCACGAGGTTCTGCATGTGTAGCATCCATATCAAAGAAGCCTGTCCATGCGCCACCATCAAGATGGCGTTCCTTGCCGTCATTTACCAGGCGTTTCACGGGCCATGTCTTACCATCGTCATAAGATATGGCGGCATACATTCCGTATCCTTTGTATGTCTTACCGCTGCTATCCTCAAATAGCATTCCACGTTCAGCTGCTGGTGTACGCTGAGGGTGGTCGGTAAATGAAATCAGCAGCAATGGTCCTTCACGTAATCGCATCAGCACCAGTCTCTGACCTCCATCTATGGGTGGAAATTCTGAGGCTGAATAGTTCCATGTTTTGCCGTTATCGTAGGATACCGACATCGGCATGTGTTTCTTGCCATCTTTGCCTATAATGCTGTTGCCGCGTCCAAGTGCCATAAGAGAACCATCGCGACGTATGACCAGTCCGGCATGGATGCCGGCAATAGTAGAGCCTTTTCCTCCTTCTGTAAAATCAGGCAATGGCTTGCCATCCCACGGGTCGTACCAAGTCTTTCCACCATCTTTTGATATATGTATCGAGGCTCCGTCATTACCGCCAGGACCTGCATCGCACAACTGGTAAATCCATCCGCGACTATTGCTGATTGTGCCCGAAATAACCTGGTGGCGCCTGGTGTGTTCCGGTTCTATGATGTGCGGGCGGCTCCATGACATTCCTCCATCATTACTCTCACGCAGAATCAATGCCAGATTCTGCCAATCGCCTGCTGCTTCTACGCCATTGAAATGAAACAGATGTCCTTTACCGTCATTGAATAGTGATGTGCCTGTCACATTCCGGTCGGGTACTGAGAAAAATAGCTCTGCTGGTGTCCATCTTTCCGCACCCTTTTTCAGTCTTGATGATAATACCACCATTCCACGTCCATTTTCTACATTGGCAGAAAACCATGCAGCAAGTAGGTCACCATTGTCGCACCAGGTAATAGATGGTTGATGATTGTGACGATAAAACGGTACTGTGTTCAATGTTGGCTTCACGACAAAAGGAATCGGTTCAAGAAATATGGGGGTGTTCATATCCTGGGTAGCCTTCTGTAGGGGATAGTCGGACTGAACCACTCTAAAACCTGTCAGGCTCTGACGGTCTTCTGGTATCATGCCCATACGGTTGGCACTGCGCAGATATTCTACTGGAGTATGATGACTTCCTCCACGGGTTACCCTGTACAATCCATCTGAAGGACCTACGGGGTCTGTCTGTTCTGCAGCATCATAAGGTCCATACCAGTCGCTGCACCATTCTTCTACATTTCCGTGCATGTCGTACAATCCGAATGCATTTGGAGCAGTCTGGCCCACAAGGAGGGATACAGGCTTGTAATCGCGTGCCACTACCTGGTTGCGACACATAGAGGCAGGTAATCCATCTCCTGTATAATATAAGGTGTATGTACCAGCTCTACAGGCATATTCCCATTCAGCCTCTGTTGGTAGGCGGTATGCTTTACCTTCTTTTTTTGAAAGCCATTTGCAGAAGTCAACAGCATCCTGATAGCTTATATTAACCACTGCATCATCGTCATTCCTTGATACGTTATTCTTGCCACGTAACTTATGATGTTCAGGTCGAAACAACTCATATTGGGCATTAGTAATCTCAGTACGTCCCATCTTGAAAGGGTGGGTGATATGGACCTTATGCACGGGAGATTCGTCAAAGTTTTCACCGTCTCCATTACTTCCCATATAGAAGCTTCCTGCCGGTATCTCCACAAGAGGAATGATATCGGTATTCTGTCCCTGAGTTTTATCACAAAAGATGAATCCTCCAGCCAGGGTAATCAGTATTTTTGTTTTTAAACTTACCATAAATATTTATATTCTAATTATAGTGAGATGAGTATTGTTTTGTTGTTTTATGCCATATTGGTTGCAAAGATAGTTATTTATAGTGAAACTTGTTTCTGTATTTAGGATTTTTTTAGCATAAGGTGTAACTTTGGTGGTCATCAGGTTGCAGCGCAATTACCTGATCTGCGTCCTTCGCCTGAACCCCGTCAATTTTTTGAGTCTTATATCCTATATAGTTAATATATCGTGTATATGTCTTTTCTTTATCCAATCCATCAATCTGGAAGTTTCCGTCGATGTTGGTGATAGCCTTCACGTTGGTATGCTTACCGCCGAGAGCAATCCTAATACAATAATTCCCCTTTTAGCATTCATAACCTATATCGTTTGATTACGGTTGCAACAACTAAAAAAGTTTAAACATTTAACCTTATGTTTTGAGATAAATAGAGAAATTACTATATTTGCATCATGATTATAGAATATGGTATAGAGGCAAAGTCTAATTCTGAGATTATATCAGAATTGGGAGGACGATGCTATACATATAAACATAAAATTTTAAAGCAAAGAATATGAGGAGATTTATATTTATTCTGATTGTCTGTGAGTTCATGTCTTTGGCATGTATTGCTGCAAATAAGACTATAAAAGGACATGTTGTGGATGAATTTGGTAAGAACGTTGAATTCGCTAGCGTATATGTAGATAGTATTTATGCGGTATCTGACAAGGAAGGAAATTTCTCTCTGGTGGTGCCCGATGGCATGAAACAGGAACTTGTGATTAGTCATATCAGTTATCAGACCAGTAAAATACCTTATGATGTATATAGCAAAAAGACTTCGCTGCAACTTACGTTGAAGGAAAAGACCTGTGATTTGTCTGATGTAACTGTTGTTTCCGGTAAAAAGCAGGAAGGCATTCTTGGAAAGGGAGCTCGGGCACCAGGTGATGTTGCATTTCATAACGTTAGAAGCACGAAATATGAAACGGGTCCCTTATTTGTTGTAAATAAAGACTATTATGTGAAAACAGCCAAGTTGCGAGTACAAAAATGTACTTTTGCTTCATGCACAATTCGTTTAATCATTTATGAAGTAAAGGGAACAAAGTTTGTGCCTGTACAGCATCGACCTTTGTACGTCCGATTATCTGAAATTTCAGATAAGAAGGATTTATCTGTTTGGATAGAAGAGCCGTTGAAGCTGGTGCGCAATCATAAATATTATATAGGTGTAGCTGTTATGGCAAGTAGCGGTAATGGTGAAATTCATTTTCCTGCTTATTTCAAGAAGGGCTGCGTAAGAAATCTGTGTACAGATAGAAAAAAGAATTTGCCAGTAACCTTGGGCGTTTCTCTTTATGGTATATCTGCAAAGCATCTTCAGTAAGTCTCCCCCACACGTTTACTTTTCTGTTCGTATGGGGGAACGATGTGTTTGGAACTTTATGCATTTTGCTTGTTTTTACTCCTTTATTTCTTTCATGTTTGCAGGATTATAGGGAGTCAACTGCTGCATCTCCTGCTCTGTTGCTTCAGGCAAGGAAGGTATCTTGTTTCTGATGCAGAAATCGGTAATGGCGGCAGCTGATTCTTTGGGAGTAGAAGAATCAGGTTTGATGGATTGCTTCTTTTCTACATACTCCTTTTCCGTGATATATAGCTCGGTAATCACATGGATGAGTTGCTGCTGCTTATCTTTTTTATGAGAGAAAAAATAGCTGTTGTCAGATTTCTGGAAGAGCAGGTCCTTGAAGGAATAGTAATCTTCAGGACTTATCTGATAGGTTTCCACCACATGGTCGTAGATATCTTTCTGGGTATAACCGAAAAGCTGGTGCGTCAGATTCTTGTAGGTAGGAAGCTGGTTGATTCCTATCTGACAGATATTCCGACTGCTGTCCGTTTGAATACTGCCTATTGTCTGCTGATTGAGCAGGACGAGTTGAGAGCCCAGTGAATCTTTCAGCTGATATTTCTTTCGATATTGCTCAATAAGTGTCTTCTCTTCCGGCCAAGGTCGGAAGGTTCCTTTGTCGCTGACCATGAATGCTCGCTTTTTGTCTTCGGAAACGAGTTGGCTGTTGTGAAGATTTCTTTTGGAATAGGCATTGAGATCCGTCTTTCCATTCTTCAGGTTGATGTAATACTCCACGATGCCGTCGTTGAAGTATTTCATTACAGAGTCGTTGGTCTGATAACTGCGATAATATCCCTTAAGTCTGATGAAGTGAGGACGATTCCCTGTTACGTTCACATCCTCCAGTTTCTGTATTTTTGTGATATGTCCAGGCATCTTCTCTTCCTTGTTCTGTGCCATGAGGCTGGTAGGAAGGAAGAGGAGAAGCACAAACAGATATTTCATATAATGATGTTGTTTCATATTGATGATGCTTTAAAAAGAATGCTTAATGATGTGCAAAAGTAAGAATAATCAGTTAGATGCGCAAAGAAAATCAGTTATTATTAGGTTAAAACTGTAAATAAGTAAACTGTTTCATATAATTTGCCTGTGCTTATCCATCAAAAAAACTACGCAGAAGAAAAATTTCTCAATCTGTGAAATCAACTTTCATAGGTACATCTTAATTTTGCATCCAAAAAAGAATGTATTAATGTTGTATGATGATGGTTAAGCAAATATCAGATAAGAAAGATGTGGAGCCGATAGATTTGCTCCAGGCCTTCGAGATAATCGTAGAAAAGGCAAAAGGGTCTTCTCTCGGAGAAGAGTTTTATCAGGAAGCAGAACCGTATCTTGTTTTTGTTTCTGGTAAATTGTGTATCTCTAAGCGAGCAAGTGTTATTATGGCCCTCTTTGCCGACCGGTGTTATGATACCCATATCCGGTTTTCTGATTTGACGGAATTCCTGGATTGCAGAATCCTGACATTGCTCAGATATTCCAACGAAACTCAGGAACTTATCGATAAGGAATATGTTTGTCAGAATCGGATTGAAGGACTCAGCTATAGCATCCCGATGGAGGTGATGGAGGCATTCCAGCATAATCAGCGATATATTCCTTCGGATGTGGATGAATTCACAGCCAGAGAACTGTTTGATAAGTTTGATGAACTTTTCTCGAAATGCCGCTGCGAAAAACTGAACAAGCAGGTTTTGAGAAAGAAACTCAGAGCGCTGGTTGTCAAGAATAGCAACCTGGCTTTTGTCAAGGCAATGGCATTGTATGATATAAATGTGGAGGATAAAGATTTTCCGCTTTTCATCTTGCTGTGTACACTCTTTGTTATTGATGGCGATGATGACATCCGTTGCCATGACTTGGATTTCATCTATGAGGAAGGTGAGTCGGTCTGGCGATGGGCTAAGCGAGACCTTAGCCAAGGCAATCATCGTTTCTTGCAGAAAAAGTTCATAGAATATACCAACGATGACGGCTTTGCCGACAGGGAATCCTTTAAGATTACAGACTGTGCGAAGAAGCTGCTCTTTTCGGAGATGAACCTTTCTGCTATGCAGGGCTCCCGTCCTAAAGGTAGCATGTTATCCTTTGAGAGTATCAAGCCTAAACAGCTGTTTTACAACGACAAGGAACGTAAACTGGTAGAAGAACTCGCAGCTCTTTTGGATGAAAAGAATTTCCAGGGTATCCGAGACCGCTTGAAGGAAACCAATTTCAGAAGTGGCTTTGCCTGCCTATTCTATGGTGCACCAGGTACCGGAAAGACGGAGACGGTTCTTCAGATAGCCAGGAAAACGGGTCGTGACCTTATCCTGGTTAACATCTCGGATATCAAGAGTATGTGGGTAGGGGAGAGCGAAAAGAACATCAAGGGTATCTTTGATGATTACAGAAAGATGGTGAAACAATCGGCAAAGACTCCTATTCTGCTCTTCAATGAGGCAGATGCCATCATCGGTAAGCGTATGGTGGGTGCAGAGAAGGCTGTGGATAAACTGGAGAACAATATCCAGGACATCATTCTTCAGGAGATAGAGCAGCTTGATGGCATTCTTATTGCCACAACCAATCTTGCCGAGAATATGGACAAGGCTTTCGAGCGTCGTTTCCTCTATAAAGTGAAGTTCGAAAAGCCTGATTTGCATGGTCGTTTACAGATTTGGCAAACGATGATACCATCTTTGAATGATGCTGATGCTTCTTTCCTTGCCGCTAGATATGATTTCTGTGGTGGTGAGATAGAGAACATTGCCCGCCATTATACCATCCAATCCATTTTGCATGGCAAACCGGCGAATATGCTCAAATCTCTTGTCGGGTATTGCGATAGTGAAAGGCTGGAAGGAAGACCCCCCAAGAGAAAGGTTGGGTTCTGATGCATCACCCATAAAGAAAAGACGGTAAATACGAAAAATGTATTTGCCGCCTTTTTCTCCTAGTTTCAGATGATTGTATCTGATATTTCTTGATAGATTAAATCTGATATTCCTTAATTGATTAAATCTGGTATTTCTTTGTGAGATTTCTCAATTTTTCGGCAATATCCTCCCTTAGCCATTGAGGTTCCAATACTTCCATGGTATCCATGTTGGAGAATATCTCCTGTTCAAAATCGAATTCAGGCTTCAGATGGTATTCAAAGATAGAATACTCATCTGTGCGCTCCGTTTCCTTTTGTGAGGTATGGAGAGGAAGGTTGCGGATATAGTTGCTTTGGAATGCATCCACTTTGAGTACCACCTTTTGCACCTCAGAATTCTCGTTGTTGATGATGCCGAAGCAATCCTTGAAATATTCAGCAGGATCCAGATCCTCTGGCAATTTGAATGTTTCTTCAGAGATGGTGACATTCTCCATACGGTCGAGCGCATAGCATCGGATGTCATCTGTGCCAGGACTGTAAGCCACCACATACCAACGCTTCTTGAAAGCCTTTATGAAATAAGGATGAATATCAAATTCATGATACTCCTCTGTATTGAAGCTATAGTAGGATATGGAGATGACGCGGTTGTCACGCATCGCCTTGATGATGTCTTCCAGATAGTTTCTGCCAGAAGGCATATCTTCCAGGAGTACACGATTCTTGAGCTTGCGACTGTTGCCAACCATGGCATTGAGGGAGAAGGCATTGAGCATCCAACTTCTGGCACTTCCTTCCTCAAAGCAGTCGCCATACTCAATGTAATAGCGGTATCCGCTGCCACAGCTGATGCTGATTTCAAACAGTTCCTCGATGGAATGGAGGTTGTTGATGAAGGTACGGCGAGAGAGTTCCGTTCCTTCGCTGAGATCAGAATCCTTCCATCTGCTTTGGATTTCCTTTAAGGTGATGCCGCCCCTTTTTCTTGCCCGATGGATGGTTTCCACCAGCCAGACATATTTGTTCAATTGATTGATAGCCATATTCTGTTTCTTTTATTTTGGTACAAAAATAACGGAAAAGTAGGAAAATATGTTGCACAAGATAGATTTATTTCATCCTTAATTCCGCAACACTATAAATTTAAACTTTTATAATATCCTGAGCAACAAAAAGTTGCCCCGAATTTTGCCATGTCGAAGAATTCACTTATCTTAGTGTTGCAAAAGAAAACAAGAAAATCCAGCGATAGGCATGGCAAAAATACAAATAAAATCTGAGAAACTCACTCTTTTGGGAGGAAAATTTTCAATCATGGAGCAATTTGACTCTACATTGTCATCTGCAATCGACTCACCCATCGGTCTAAGGTGTAGATTGTTCGGTTATCAGTACTGCGAAATCATCTGTTCTCTCTTGAGTATCTACTTCTGTGGTGGCTCATGCATTGAGGATGTCACTGCTCAATTTATGTTTGCATCTGGTCAACTTAAAGAGGGTGAGATGTATGATGTTGATTTCGACCATCAGTTCATAGAGACTGAGAAGTATGATGCAAAGCCTGCATACAAGAAGTTCTTTGGTTATCGCCCTGGCGTGGCGGTTATTGGCGACTTGATTGTTGGCATTGAGAATAGCGATGGTAACACAAATGTTCGTTTTCATCAGAAGGATACGCTGAAGAGTGAACAGAACGGACTTACTATCAATCGTTTCAGAGCTGATTGCGGATCATGTTCCGAGGAAATCGTGGAGGAAAGGAACGTATCTTCGATGATATGAACAATGGTTTCGGGTGGGACAGATTGCCCAAGTCCTTCATGGCAGAGAATACTGTGTTTCTTCTTCTTACAGCACTTATCCGTAACTTCTACAAGGCCATTATCCAAAGACTTGACGTAAAGAAGTTCGGACTCAAGGCTACAAGTCGCATAGTGGGGTAAGGGGATGTAGTGAGCTGAAGTGGGTGTTTTAGCCTCAATTTATCTGATAATTCAGTAATGAGAGAACGTGTACACGCAAGAAGGACGTTGAAGGGCTTAGTTGCGGATTTGAGGTAGAACTAAATTCAGATAATATATCGATAAGCAATAGCTATCCACATATTATCTGAATTTCGTTAATTTTACTGACTGAAAAATGAGTTATTTCAAAACACCTCTCCTATGCGATGGTAAGAGAGACACTTATATATCCAACATTAACCAGTTTTTAAGAAAGACTACTGGCAATAAACTCCCTGATACTATTCATTTTATCCATAATATCCTTTGGAGATTCATGGCTGGAATAATATATACCAGCTTTTTCCTTATCATCTTCCTTCAACTCGAATTCTTGAACAACCTTATTAAAGAACGGTAATTTTTTCTTACCGTTATCTCTTTGGAATACTGATAGATAACCTAAAGAATCATCATCAAAATATAATTCTATGGCTACATCATAATTTATCAAATCAGAAAAAAGGCATACATAATCACCTTTCCAACATTCTATTCGTTTCCATTTAGAATTTTTCTCCCCACTATTGACAAAAGTATTCCCATAGAGATAAATGTCGCGATAGTTATTATTCGAGCTATAGATTATCTGTGTGAATTGAGTATCTTTTATTCTCAACATTCTGCCCCAAGAACCACCCTCATTAAACTTTATGTTATAGCCGTTACTTTTCCAAAAGCCAACTTGTTTAAAATATTCGACAAACTGAAAGAAAATATTCTTCGAATGAGAAGCATCCAACAACCAACTATCAATAATGCTAATTTGGCTTGATACCATATCGTCAAGCTTTAAAGTATCAATATACTTACCCAATTTGACGGAAAGTCTATCCTCTTCACTAGCAGACTTATCAGTATCAATTTTATCAGTATGCACACTAGTATCACCTTTAAAGAAACGGTCATACCAATCATCTAAATTATACAAAAAAGAATAGTTATCACTTCCTGTATGAACAGGATATTTATCCATATCCACAGAACAAGCAAATGATATGGCAGTTAAGTCTGATACAGTCTGGTTGTACTTAAAAAATAGTTGCTCGAACTTCTGCTTTATAAGAGCAAACTTATCCTTATTAAAACAACCATTCTCGTCAAATCCTGCCCATTTTATAATGGTAGAAATTCTTCCGTGCAAAACAGGACATACCGATCTTTTTGACATGTCGTCAAACAATTGCTCTATACTTTCACGTTTACTTTCATTTTCTTTATAGATTCTCAATCTAAGCAATTCTTCATCTGTCAAAATCTTGTGCTCTTTTGCATCCATATCAAGCAGTCCACAAATGTCATTGCCTTCCAACTTACTTAATACATGGATTGCATCAGCAATCTGATTTTCTTGACTTCTGATAACAGTATAACGAGTGATGTTGTAAAGGAATTCATACACTCGCTTTATATCAATATCCTCTGCAGAAGGATGTTCCATAAGATACTTAATCAGTGGCAAAATGACAAAGTACTCTTTCAAATCTTTCTGCTTACTAAATTCGCCACTAGCTGTAAGAGACATTTTTTGACATATTTCCATCAATGTAGGATTTGTATCCAATTTCTTGAAATTTTGAAACACAGTGTCAATCTGTTCTATAGAAATGTTTTCATAAGGGAATTTGAAGTCATTTTTCTCACGTGATAGATAATCTGCGATTGCTCTCTCAGGATTAAAAATAGCAGCAACCATGCGCAGAAACTCCTTCATGCCTAAATCGGAAGTCTCCTCATCTTTACGTCTATGATTCCAAAAATAATTATCGATTGTTTCCCAAATCTCACTATTTCTCTTCCACTTGCTCTTATCATCATGAGTTACTACAAGAGGTTTTAAGTTCTCTGTAGAAGTCAATGGCTCACCTGTAGTATTAATAATGACAAATGTTTCTTCACCATCTTTCCTGTTGCCCATATTATAATAGACAAAGAATAGGTGTTCTGTGATATACTTACCAAGGGCAATAACATCAAATTTCTTATCTTTCAGCAATTCTGCCATCTTATCCAAAGCAACCAACATACTCTGGATAGTAGGATCTGACTCATATTCATGGAACCACCAACTCTGCTTCTTGATAAAATCGCTAGGGATGTTATCTTGCCAAGCATATTTATTCTTATCAGACTTGATAAAGAACTTGCATACTAAATCAGATAAGAAATATAGTGAAGAATCTCTTATCGCATATAATAACGTTGGCTCTTTATCATCCAAATTATACTCAAAATCTGAAATCAAGAAATCCTGGAAGGGATTCTCTTCTTCTGACATAATATTCAGTAAGCCAAGTAACAAATACAATGTTGTCAAACGCTGCTGACCATCACAAAGCTGCAAATAAGGACGCTCCTTCTCATAATAACCATAGATAAGTCCTATGATTAAATCCTTTGATCTATTCTCCTCAAAGTGTTTTATGAGGTTGTCTACAAAGTCCACTACCAGATTACCTGTAGTTCCCCAGCAATAATCTCTCTGTAAATCAGGTATGACAATCTTGGAATTATCTGAACTTACAAATAATCCCTTTAAATCATACAACTGACTTGATTTCAAACGATTATCATCTGACTTTATATTTTCATATATCATACGTTTTACTTAATTATTAATTCCACATATTTGATGCGCTGCTCAACATCATTGATTACATCCAACTGATTTTGGCAAATGGCTGATTCGTCAAACTTTTGGTATTGAGCGAAACTAAACACTGTATGCAAAAGATGACGGCTGCTGAAAAAACCTTTACTCAAATCAAAATAGCTTTGTCGTTTTTTCTCAGGCAACATATTACCAAATTCAGAATTGTTATTTCCGTATAATAGCAACAAATTGCCAATGCTGTGTTCTGACAATATAACAGATGCCAAATCCAAAGATAGCTCCGATGAATTATCTTTGACTAAATCTTTCCAATGATTTTGGATGTCATCTCTTGAAATATAGCCTTTTTTCATAATTATTTCGCCAAGTTTCAAAGAACCATTTTGCTTATTAAAATCTTCATCTTTGAAATCCTTTTCATACTTTAATGGTTCACTATCTCCTCTATAGATGTCATTATTTTGTAAATGTAAAACCATTGACTTTGGATAGACATGCTCCAAGGAGCGATTACCTGCCACAATAGTAAAGTCAAACTTTCTATTCAATTCAGTGTCTCTCTCAACATTTCTAACCAAGAGATAATTATATGCAAGCTCATTATTCACACCATAAATTGGATTCTGAGCCAATGTCTGACGAAATTCTTCTATTTTATCTTTCTTTTCAAAATCATGATGAACTATATTCTTGTAGGTGAAACCAATCAAAAGTAAATCTACAACAAGCTTTAAATCTTGCACATTACATTTGTCATTCTCACCTGTATAACCAAAGTATGCTTTGATAAAGCCTATTTTGTCTTGGTCATTAGATAGCAACCTCATTATCACTCCAAAGCAGTTCGCCTCCTTTGGAAGTGAAAAAACATCTTCAAACTTGTGCTGGCAATCTCTTAACTGAGAAAAAAGGTACTTTGCTGAAAATGCAGGATTCTTTGCCTTATTATTCTCTTTTAATTTTAATTTATAGGCTTCAAACAATCCGCTTTTATTGTCTTCAAATTCGGTCTTCAAAAGCCAGCCCATCGGATTTTGGCAATTAAACATAAGTTTTACCTCTTCCTGGTTCCACCAATGAAGCCATCTATCCCATTCATGGGCATATCTACTACGCAATGAGATATTGTCCCACTCACTAGCCTGATTATTAGTATATCCACCAGTCCCTAAAGAAGCCATGCGAAGCAAGTCTGCCTTAATTAGTTCATAATCTTGCATAATGGCCTTATTGCCATTCATCATGGTAAATGTTGAGACGGCAAGTTCCAGAGATATATTAATGAGCAAGAAGTAAACATGTTGACGTATATACTTGATTATTTCATTCTTATTCTTAGTATAAAGTTCATGCTTCTTTATCAAACAGATAGTCTTCTTGAAAAAATAACCGTCCTGAGTAGTTATTTCTTCATCTTCATTGCAATTCTTTAACCATTCTCCAGGATTTACTTTACCACCACCGACTGTACTACCTCTACTGCTATTATACTCGATGGTAAAAGGATGCTCTACACCCAAAGTTTTGAGTAATAGATAAAAAAATGTACTTCTCTGTTGACCATCTATAACAGAATATTTGTCACCTTCTATAGCAACGGTAATGCCTTGGATAAAGATGTCCGTAGAGTTTTTATAACCCTCACATAAAGTATCAAGCATATAACTCACAGAATTTTTAGAGCCAACATGCTCCTTTCCCCAAATATATCCACGCTGATAACATGGTATTTGGATCGTCTTACCATCGATATACTGTCCTAAAGTTATTTTATTAGCACTCATAGGCTGTTTGCTGTATTGAAAATTGTTTACACTTATAGCATAGACATAATATAGTAATGCCTTACCATCTACAAATTTAATAAAAAGCTGTGAAAAATAACTGCCCATTAACAAATAATAAGAATAAAAAATCGTACCACCCATCACGAGCAAGGCAACTTCTTGTCTCTTTCATTAAATGCTTATTTTAATGAACCGATTTTATCCAAACTGATGCGAGTAATATGTTTTTGCTCGGCTATAGCCTGAAGAATGCTCTGGCGAATCCACCATATCGCATATTGGATAAACTTAAAGCCGCGAGTTTCGTCAAACCTCTCAACAGCTTTTATCAAACCAATATTCCCCTCATCAATGAGGTCTGTGAGAGCAAGACCTCGATGCTGATATCGCTTCGCAACGGACACTACGAAACGTAAGTTGGCTCTAATCAATTTCTCTTTGGCACGCTCTCCCTCACTTCCACCTTTACGGATTTTCCTAGCGAGTTCATGCTCTTCATCATGAGAAAGTAAAGGCTCACGTCCTATTTTCATTAGATATCGCTCTTTTACCTTTGCACTCGGGTGGGACAGATTGCCCAAATCCTTCATGGCAGAGAATACTGTGTTCCTTCTTCTTACAGCACTTATCCGTAACTTCTACAAGGCCATTATCCAAAGATTTGACGTAAAGAAGTTCGGACTCAAGGCTACAAGTCGCATAAAAGCGTTTGTCTTGAGGGTCATCTCTGTACCAGCCAAGTGGATCAGGACATCAAGGCGGTATGTGCTGAATATCTATACCTGTAACAATGCTTATGCAGATATTTTTCAGACAGATTTTGGATAACGCCTACAACTTATGGGTATGATACAGCGTATTGCCTCAAGTCGCATTGTGGGGTAAGGGGATGTTGTGAGCTGAAGTGGGTGTTTCTGCCTCAGTTTATCTGATAATTCAGTAATGAGAGAACGTGTACACGCAAGAAGGACGTTGAAGGGCTTAGTTGCGGATTTGAGGTTCATGCAAATTTCAATTATTTCATCATTTTGTGAAAATAAAACGAACCTGTGCAGTCAATTTTCACATATCTCCTGTACTTTTGCACTGGAAATAAAAAAATATGAATCAGGAAAATCATATAATATCTTCCTGACTTTTCCGTTTTCAGATATAGACATTATAAGAATGTGGAATAAGTATAAGGAAAATGAGATTAAAATTTTAGTAATATGGAATTGAATGCTATACAGCAATTGCTGCAAAAGGCTCAGCCTATCTTACAGAACAGTAAGGCTGAGAAGAAAGAGCGTGAGGCAAAAGGCGAATATTTCAATGTTTTTGAAAATTTGCATTTTACACGCCCTGAGGAACATCTGCATACCCCTTTTCTTCGTATGCTGCTTGATAAGGATGCCAATCATGGAGTGGGGAAAGGCTTCTTGGAGGCTTTTCTGGAGAAGGTTGTGAAAAAGTTTAAGTCTGATTTTCAATATGATATTAATTCTAGTCATATTGAATATCAGGATGTTTATTTGGGCAATAAAGAGATAACTGCGGATGGTACTTCTACAGGAGGAAAAATAGATATTCTCTTGCATGATGACAAAAAGCATGCTATTATCATTGAAAACAAGTTTGATAGATATGGCAATGCTGCTCAGGATCAAGAAAAGCAACTTGAACGATATTATAATTATGGAAAGAATGAAAAGAAATATAAGGATTTTATCTTGATATATCTCACTCCTTCAGGTCAAGATGCTTCGGAGTATTCTACGGGTTCCAATAAAATAACCTATTATTCGATGAGTTATGATATCTCTGAAAATAAGCCAAATATCTTATCTTGGCTTGATGAGTGTTTGGTTATATCAAAAGGATGCCCTCGTATTTATGAAGTGATTAAGCAATATATAACTTTTATGAAAAATACAAGACATATTATGGAAGAAAATTATCAAAAGGATTTTTTTTAACTTGTTCTTGAGCCTAAAAATTTAGATGTGGCATTTGAAATTATACGTAATTGTCAAAAAATTAAAGAGGCTATTAGAAAAGAGTTCTGTAAACAGCTGGTGAGTTTGGCTGGTGAATATGGACTTGAACTTCTTAATAATGATAATGGGTATGGCAACATCATTACATGGGATAATGATAATGGCGGTTGGATGATTTTCGTAGGAAAGAGAAAACATCAAAAGCCTGTAAAACCACAAGTTGGATTTAAGGTTGGATATTACTCAAGAGTAGATTCTAACTTAAAACCAGAGTATGGTGGTATGTTGTATGGGTTGTCTATTATTAATGGAGACTATTCAAATTTAGATAAGTTGCCAAAGGTCTTTAAGATAGGGTCAAGTGATTCTAATGATCAACCTTTGTTTGGTCCCGGGAAAAATTGCCATCAACTTCCTGATGGCAAAGATATAGGGAAAGATTTTCCTTGGGGATATTCTTTTTTGTCTGATGAAAAAAGAGAGTGGAATAAGAACTGGTTTGATTGGGATGACCTTCAGACATTGGTAGACATGCGCAATGGCGCAATGCTTAAGTTTTTTAGAGAACGTTTTGAAATACTGAAAAAGTATAACATTATATGCTATCTGTAGTTTATAAATACCAAGCATCAATCTCATGAAAGAAATCGCATTTGATTCATTGCTGCTGATAGCTGCTGACGATGTCAGTCAGCAAGCTATCAATCAGCTTCGCTCAGATGGAATATATTCCATCGAGAACCATTCTTGCACACTTATCAATATGATACTGGTATCTACTGCCGAAGGAGCAGAACATGTTCATCAGGTATTGGAGAACCACGAACGTGCCAGAAAGAATGTAGTCGTAAAGATGATTCCGGAACTCTGTATCAAGGATGAATCTGATATCGACTCTATCTTGTCTTTTCAGCAAAATCCAGGCTGTAATCCGTACATGGAATTGAAGCACTTCTTGCAAGTGTACCATGAGAATGTGGAGATTCATGGTATGGTAGGCTTTGATTTCAGAAGTTTCTCCGATATCATCAGAGGAAAGAATGTGGTATCTGTCTATTCGTATGAATATCAAGACGACATAGCTGAGGCTATCAGCCATCTAAAGTCAGTCAATCTAAAAGACAATGGCAAATATCTTCTGTCGTTTACAGTAGGCAAGTATGATGAGAAGACTCTATCCAAGCATTTGGCTTCTCTCAATGAATACATAGATGCTTTCCCCGAAGAGAGCAGCCTCTACTGGACATACAGAGTAGCAGCTTCGCAAAAAGTAACTTTGTTTGCTTCTATATCTTCGGAGCAATAAAAATATGAAATGCCTCAACCATACTGGTCGAAATCGGTTATTATCAGGTTAAAACCGTAAGTAAGTAAACGATTTCATATAAATATAATATAGAAAAGGGTGGTTATTGCTTTTCTTTTTGTATCTTTGCAACCGTTTGGCAATTGTGAGTACCAAATCATACATAAAGGAAAAAAGAATATCTAATAATAAATAAGAAGTAATGACTACACTTACAATTTCTATTATTGTCGTTTTCGTGCTCGGCTATGCACTCATTGCCACCGAAAGCTTGACTAAGGTAAACAAGGCTGCGATAGCCCTGTTGATGTTGGTAGGTTGTTGGACCCTCTACATGATGGATCCAATGCAGTATCTCCAGTTGATGCACCCTGATTATACAGGCGGTGCTGCTGGAATGGTGGAGAAAGTGACCGGAATCATCCAGGAACATCTGGGCGATACCGCTACAACACTCTTCTTCCTGATGGGTGCAATGACCATCGTGGAAATCGTTGACCAGAACGGCGGATTCAACTGGGTTCGCAAGGTGATGAAGACCAAGTCGAAGCGTGCGCTCCTCTGGCGTATCGCTATCCTTACCTTCTTCCTCTCTGCAATCCTCGACAATCTGACCACCAGTATCGTGATGATCATGATTCTCCGAAAGCTCGTCACCGACCACAAGGATCGCATGGTTTATGCATCCCTCGTCATCATCGCAGCCAATTCGGGTGGTGCCTTCTCACCAATCGGCGACGTTACCACCATCATGCTCTGGAACAAGGGATTGATTACTGCTGCCGGCGTTATCGCCGAAATCTTCATCCCGTCTGTGGTTTCAATGGTGATACCTGCCCTCATCCTTCAGACCATGTTGAAGGGCGAACTCGTGATGCCTGAGGTTTCTGACCAGCAGAATGCATCGGTCAGCGATTTCACCGAAGGTCAGCGCAAGGCTGTGTTCTGGTTGGGAGTAGGCGGTTTGATCTTCGTTCCTATCTTCAAGAGTATCACCCACTTGCCTCCATTCGTAGGAATCCTCCTGGTATTGGGCGTTCTCTGGACTGCTACCGAAGTTTTCTATCGCGGTTTGCATCGTGGAGCTGATGCTGAGGGCACTCAGAAGCGAGTAACCAAGTTGCTTTCTCGTGTGGATATGAGTACCATCCTCTTCTTCCTCGGTATCCTGATGGCAGTATCCTGCCTGGCTGAGATTGGCGTGTTGACTGCTTTGGGTCAGGGTTTGAACGTCGTATTCGATGGCAACCACTACCTGGTTACTGGTATCATCGGTGTGCTTTCAAGTATCGTTGACAATGTGCCTCTGGTAGCCGGATGTATGGGAATGTATCCTGTGGCAGCCGCTGGTGATATGGCTGTGGATGGTGTCTTCTGGCAGTTGCTGGCCTACTGTGCCGGTGTTGGTGGTTCAATGCTGATTATCGGTAGTGCCGCTGGTGTGGTAGTAATGGGCTTGGAGAAGATTACCTTCGGCTGGTATATGAAGCACATCTCCTGGATTGCTTTCGTAGGTTACATCGCAGGTATCGTTTGCTACTGGTTCATCCGCACCTTCCTTTATGCTATCTAAAGTATAAATGTTTTCGCTTACGTGAAAAAGTTTTTTTGAAGAAAAAGTCTCATAGTCTCATTTTCTGTTGGAAATATTGGCTTAAAGACTTGATAGATAATAAGATAAAAAGAATGAGACTTCTCGGTTTTGGTGCCGGGAAGTCTCATTAAAGTCTCATAGAAGTATCATTATTTCATTTTTTTCTTTACAAGATACTTCATTCCATCTGCAAATCTCTTGTGTTTCAACTCACTCATATTCGCCAGTTTTCTGCCGAATCCCATCAGGCTGTTTACCTTGAGCGATGAACCAATCTGCTTCTTCAGATAGTCGAAAATCTCGGCGGCAGTAAGATACTCACCCTCTTTCTCATCCTCAACCAATTCAAAATAGAGCAGGAAATACTGATCTATTGGCTGGATTATCTCAAACTGGCTGTTGCTCTTCATAATCAGCTTCACCTGCTGCGCATCGAAATAACTCTTTTCGCCATTGTTCAAGGCAGAAAGTGCCTGGGCAAAAAGCTGCTGGTAGTTCGGGCGAACGCTCACGTCGATAGGCCCCGTCAGTTCCACACCGATGAATCTTCGATTGCCGGATGGATCGGAGAGAATATCCTTCATGTTGCTCGTGGCGATGAATGAGGCGAGACGAGGAAATTCCATGACATGACTGCCATACGGAGGCTTGTATTTCAGCGTAGGCAACTGGATGAGATTCTTCAGGAATCCCTGCTGAACCTGTGGCGAAATCTGGTTGAACTCATCGAGATTGATGACCATAAACTGCGCCATCGCCTGATAAACCTGACGCTTTTCGGAGAGAATCAGATTGTCACTATATCCCCACTGTAGTTCCGGCGGTAGCAGTCGGCGACAGAAAGTACTCTTGTTGTAACCCTGTTTGGAAATGAGAAGCGGAGCCACCGAGTTGCCGTATTGGCGATGTGAATAGCCGCGCCACTGGTCAACCATGCCCAGGAACCAGGTGTAAAACCAGTCTGCCCAGTGAGGATTGGCGGTAGGCACCGTGCGGGCCAAGGCACGGATATGATCCTTTCCATCCCATTTGTCGTAGCACTGGAAGAGATATTCATCTATCGGATTATAATTCTTGATATAATCTGACTCCAGGAAATTACGTACATCCTTGATGCTCACCCGGATATCAGCCAGCTGCACCTCCAGCATCATACGCTTCTGCACTCTCGGATCCACAGGTTGGTAGCCATACCAACCTTTCTCCTTCGGCATGTATTCCACGAATTTCATCACCGTGTTGTATCTGAAATCATATCTGCTTTTCAGCAGCTGCATCATGTTCACGATGTTCTCGCGAATGCTGTTCTTATCAACTTTCTTTCCTTCTTCCGGAGCCCTGAAATCAGAAATTGTCTGCTGATGATTATCCGTGTTGGGAGCTGGGCTTTGAGATCGTGCATGGCTATCAATCTTCATCGCCACCGCCTTGCCGTTGAAATAAGGCTCCGCATCGAGCGTCATCATAAAACTGTTGTGAATCGAAGGCTCTTGGGATAGGGTAGAGCCAGCCTCGATAGAAGGTTTCGGACCATCTACAAGAATCGAAGCCTTGACAATAGCCTGATATACAGGGAATATCTGCTGGTAAGCGATGCGATAGAGATGCTCGGCATCCGCTTCAGATGTAGGCAGGGAATCATTTTCGCCCTGGAATTTTATCAGAACGATAACAGTCTTTCCGTCGGTACCTGTGATGGCAGCAAGGGTAGAAGGCAGAATGGCTACCGAGCGCTTAATACCCTCCACACCATCCGCATCGGTAATGTTGCCAAATTTCAGCAGCAGGATGCCGTTGAAAGCCTTCATCTTCAGGTTGTTGTTTTCGTCTTTGGCGAATTCGGCAGCGGGATAGATGTGCATCCATTTCGGCAAATCCTTGTAGCCTTCATAGTTGTTGCTAAGATACGGAATGCTTTCGCGGAAGTAGGTGATAGTCAGTTTGCTGTCATCTTTTGCGAATCGTTCCATCAGCTTCTCCATCGTCTTGGTGCTTACGAGAAGCTGGTTCTTGTTGTTTGTATGTACGATAGTTACCTTCATTGTATTTCTGGTTAATGGTTAAGTGTTAACTGTAAATTGTAAATTATCAATTGTACATTATCAATTATTAATTCCGTTGCCCGAAACGAGCCCCGAAGTTTGGGCACTCATTGCCCGCCTTATGGGCACTTGTTGCCCAGCCCTTGTTCTGTGGATGCCCACTTGGTGGGCTATGGATGCCCGTATAACGGGCATGGTAGGATCAGCTAATGGGCATAGAGGGAACAACTGATGAACTGAAAAAGTAGACATATAGTTGCTCTCCTAAACTGGAATACTAGACATATTCAGTATAGTGAAACGGGAATGAATACATTTTTAGTTTTATCAAACCGTAACAATAAATTCTTGGAAAGATTAGATGTTTGTGAAGTCAATCTCTTCAGAGAAGTGTTCGAACTCAACGTCTTTATATCCGTATCTGGCGAAGAGCTGTTTGATATATTTCTGCTGTTCCGGGAGGAGTTTCAGTTGTCCCAGTTTGTATCGGTAGTATTGTCCTTTGCTACCGAGGTAGCTTCTCATTTCGGCGCGCAATGCTGGTCCATCTTTCACTTTCATTTCGGCAAATAGTTTGTCGAATCCCCATGCCATTTTCACGACACGCAGCGGAGCAAAGTACTTGCATTTTCCGTTTTTCAGGGCATTTGGGAAGATGGCATCTCCTCTATCAGTCTTCTCGTTTTTGTAGAGGCCGGATAGATAGTGGATACACTTGTCTTTCATCGGACATGGTTCGGTGAAGCAATAGGTGATGAGGCTAGGAACGTTTCCGTATTCGAAAGCCTTTTTCAAAAGTTCCTTTTCATCCATATAGATTATGTTTTTAATGAAACATTTCTATCATAACGAGAAAAGAGGGTATTTATTGTCTGAAAACAAGGATTTTTTATATGTTTTTGTAGCTTTTTTCTGTATTTTAGTAGTACATTTTAGCTTCTTGACAGCATTTTTCTGCTTCTTATTAGCATTTTTATGATACATTTCCAAGAATTGATGATACTTCTATGATACTTCTTTCGCCATTTTTCGAGAAGTCTCATTCTATAAAACATTCTGAGTGTTAAATATATACCCTTCATTTTTCTTTGAATAATGAGACTTTGATACTTTTATGTCCGAAAAAAGATATATGCGTGCGCGTATAAAGACCCCTTGCTGGTATATTGTTAATAATAAGAAAAATGTTTGTTTTCTGAAATATTATCAGTATCTTTGTACTCTGAATTATTAAGAGTAAGATTATGGCTTCAAAGAGATATCCTTTGGGAATACAAACGTTCTCCGAAATCGTGAAGGGGAATTACTTCTATGCTGACAAGACGGCTATCGTCTATCAGCTGGCTCATTATGCCAAGTTTCATTTTCTGAGTCGCCCACGTCGATTCGGAAAATCCTTGTTTGTATCTACCCTCCAGGCTTATTTCGAGGGTAAGAAAGAACTGTTCAAGGGCCTTGCCATCGAACAGATGGAGAAGGAATGGACGGCATATCCTGTCATCCACTTGGATCTGAGCTGTGGTAAGTATTATAGTTTGGAGAATACTAAAATCATATTAAACAATATCCTTAAAGTTGAAGAGCAGAAATATGGAATAGAAGTTCCTGAATCTGAGCGTGAAGGCTTTGGGGCTCGCTTTAGGGATATTTTGCTTACAGCTACTGCTCAAACAGGTAAACAAGTTGTCGTTCTCATCGATGAATATGATGCCCCGATGCATGATTCTGTAAGTGACGAAGACTTACAGAAGACCATCCGCAACATCATGCGAGATTTCTTCAGCCCCATGAAGCAGCAAGAGGGAAACATTCGCTTTGTATTCATCACAGGCATCTCCAAGTTTAGTCAGCTCAGCATTTTTAGCGAGTTGAACAATCTCAAGATTCTCACGTTGAAAGATGAATACAGCAGCTGTTGTGGTATTACCAAGAGTGAATTGTCGCATTATTTCCGTGAGGGTATCGAGGAGATGGCTGAGCATAATGGGCTCACTTATGAGGAGACCTTGCAGCAACTCGGGCAGCATTATGATGGCTACCATTTCAGTATCAATAGCGAGGATATCTTCAATCCTTACAGCATTATCAATGCTTTGGACGATAAGGAGTTTAATAACTATTGGTTTACATCTGGTACGCCTACGTTCCTGATAGAACTGATGCAGCAGAAGAATTTGGATATGCTCAACCTGGACGATCTGTGGATACAGGCATCACGTTTTGATACACCTACGGAAAGGCTTGCTGATCCTATTCCTGTCCTTTTCCAAAGTGGCTACCTTACCATTAAAGGATATGAGAAGAAAGGCAAGTTGTATCATCTCGGTTTCCCAAATCAAGAAGTAAGACAAGGTTTCTCGGAAAGTCTCGTCAGGTATTATTCTGCGCAAGACATGAACAGATATGATGCCATCGTGTATGCTTATTCCAAGAATGTGCTTATCAATGACGACATGGGAGCCTTTATGCCTCACTTGAAGGCATTCTATGATAAGTTTCCATATACGATTATCAACAATAATGAGCGTCACTATCAAGCCGTGATGTTCACCATCTTCACCATGCTTGGCGAAGATGTGAAGGTGGAGTATACCACTTCGGATGGAAGGATAGACCTTGTACTCAAGACAGAGCAGAGTATCTTCATCTTCGAGTTGAAATATGAAAAGTCTGCTGGTACCGCCATGGCACAAATCTGTGGCAAGGACTATGCCAAGGCTTTTGCCGATGATCGTCGGAAGGTTGTTAAAGTGGGTGTCAACTTCTCTGAAGACCAGCGAAGCATAGAGGATTGGGTGATAGGATAAATGATAACCGCAATGTGAAGCACTTCACTTGCTGGAACCAGCTTCTTGCACATGGCATAGACAAGAAGAACGGTCACCCAAGTATCAAGGGAATGAGAAGTTCTTCTCTATGCTTCTATGCTCCATAACAAGGTGCAGGAATTCTACGCTTTCCCTATTATTCTTAATATGTTGTCTGCAAATAGAATTCTATTGAACCCTACAGAACTCTCTTGTGATTTCCTATTCAGCATTTGTCTGCTGTTCAGTCTCTGTAGCCTCCTGCTGCTGAGTAGTCTCCTGTTGTGTAGAATCCTCAGTAGTAGCCTGTGGCTTGATAGGTGTGCCAACTTCTGTTTAATGTTACTTACTTACTTTCTTTTTTGTGGATTCATTATCGAACCCGCTATTCATAGTCACAATCTGCGTGTCAAAAAGAAGCGTGAAAATGCTATAGTTTGATTATCAGGTAATTATGTTTTGTATACCAAAAGTAGATGGCGTGGAAAATAAGGAAGGTAGGTGGAAGCATTCCTCAAAATCTAAAGTTGCTAGCCAAGTAAGACTTCTTCTTCTTCCCAATTGTGTCCCCTCACACAACTTTTTTCGAAACTTTATGGCTAAAAATTTTGTAGATTCGATAATATTTGTTACTTTTGCGGTGTCATATCCTTACTGGAAGCTCCAACTGGGCGAAGGTGGGATGGACATATATACATAAAAGGCGTAACTGTACGCTTTGGTTTTGACGCTATTAGAACTTCGCAACTTCCAAATGTCTGTCAAGAACAAAGCAACGGGGACGCCCCTTGGGATGTATTATATATACAGCCCTTGTCGGCTCATAGCATTTCGGCAATGAGTTGATAGGTGGTGCTATATACTTACATCGGCGTGGGGCTTCCAGCGTTGTTCGTTTCGACAGACAGGGCAATGCGAAGGCCTTAATAGCGTGGAACGGGCAACAGACTGGCTCCGCGCTTCTTTGTATATATACCTTAATAATAATCTGGCAGGTTGGGAGCCTCTGTCATTAAATAGGAAAGGCATGAGGCAGTCTGAACGTGCAAGTATAATGAGAATAGTTTCTGATTTGATAGAGGCTGATGGTATCATTGATGCAAGAGAGATTATCTTTCTTGATTCTTTGCGTGAGAAATATGGAATCAAGAAGGAAGATGAAGTAGCTGCTGCCTCCTATACTTTTGCGGCGGCTTTGAACGAACTTCTTTTGGCTGATGATAGTCTTAAGCATGATTTGATAGGTGATTTCAATCAAACGGCAATGTCAGACAATTATTGTGCAAGGGAAGAGGCTTTGCTGATTCTAGCTTTACGTTGTTGTATGACTATCAATATGGGAAGTTCGGTAACTGTACTTTCCATTGATACATCTGAAATAAAATTTGAAGATACTCAAATTCTCTATGTTGAAAGTGAATTTGATAAGAAAATCAATGAGCAAATCCAAAATAGTTACCGGGAAATCTGTTCGGAGATACGGTTAGCGGGTTTTGATTTTGTCTATTTGCCAAAAATAGCGGAACATTATCAAAGTATTTCTGAAACGGATTTGTATCAGATTGCTGATTTCTTATATCCTAAGGTAAGCTATGAACGACTGCAAGTTATTATTAAGCAGTTGCGTAGCTTGTCAACAGAACGTTTTTGTAAAGACCTATTGGCTGCGAAATTGAATGTGAAAGAGTTTGGACTAGTAAATCCTTCTTTCATGATAAAGATTGGGGAATCTTTTGTTAATGATAGAATTGTGTCGAATTTCTTGCTTGTAGAAATAGAGGATGATGCTCTTGGTACTATTCGTAAGATATTGGATTTGTTGGCTGAGAACTATCATAATCTAAGACTGAATTATTTGCAAGAAGAAACTGGCCGTTTTATTTTCCGTGGTTTTTATAAGCAGATCTTTGATATTCTAATGCTTCGTAAGGGTGTGAAGAGTTCTGTTGTCATTGATACTTTAAAAGAGCAAATTTATTTTCCTGAGGCAGATGTCAAGTTGGAGAAAATCCACAGAAGGGAAAAGGCATTATATGCTTTGTTTTTGTTAGAGTCTATGAGTGGAGGTATCAACTTTAATAAGCCTGTAACTGCCAAACAACTTGAAAGATATCAAAAAAGAATGGCTGCTATTATGAAGAAATATCAAATCATCTATAAGAAGTTTGGCGGTGAGGCTGATAAAGCTCCGAATATCTTGGATTATGCAACTCGTGCGCCAATGATTGCATTATTGAAAAAACAGATATTGAAATTGAATGATGTTTTGTTCCATGCAGAAGACTATATAATACAGCGTAATATGTATGGTAACTATGGAGTAAGAATCTCGGCAGATTTGATGACTTATCAGGATGGTATAGATGAGGGAATAAAACAATTAACGGATTCTGATGAATGGCAAAGAATCTCAGCCTTGTAAGGTTGCAACTTGTTTATTAGACTTTTTACTCTTGCTAGCTTGCAACGTTTGCATATTTAATAAGGTATAGAGAAAAATGATTAGCTTTGCACCATCAAACAGATAATAATAACAATTTAAATATTTGAGAATATGATCAATCTAGAAAAAGGACAGCGCATTAGTATGGATAAGGGGCTGTCATTAGTAGGTGTAGGACTCGGTTGGGATCCAAATGAGGGTTCTGGTTATGATTTCGACTTGGATGCTTCTGCATTCATGTTGGGTGAGAATGGTCAGATTCCACAACAGGAATTCTTTGTATTCTATGGAAATCAGAAAGCTCCAGATGGCTCTGTGGAATCTACAGGCGATGATCTGACTGGTGGAAATAGTGATGGTGGTGATGATGAAACCCTGAATGTTGACTTGACAAAGGTTAGTCAAAACATTAAAGAGATAATCTTTACTGCAACTATTTATAAAGCTGATGAACGTCGCCAGAATTTTGGTCAAGTACGAAATTCTTATATTCGTATCTATGATGCAAAGACAAATACAGAGATAGCTCGTTATGATTTGGATGAGGACTTTTCTATAGAGACAGCTGTAGAGTTTGGTCGTCTGTATCGTCATAATGGAGAATGGAAGTTTGAGGCTATTGGTAATGGTAATAAAGGTGGTCTGCAGGCTCTCGTAAACAAATATGCTAAACAATTTGCATAATCGCTTATGGCTATTAATTTGATTAAAGGTCAACGAGTTGAAATCGAATCTGGTTTGACTCGTTTGAAGGTAGAGATGGGATGGAAGGTGAATCCAAATGCAGACCCTGCATATGATTTGGATGCATCTACTTTCCTGTTGGGTAGCAATGGGCAGATAGAAAACGAATATGATTTCGTATTCTATGGTTCACCAAATACTATAGAAGTAAATGGGGAAGTACGTCCGTGTTCTGTGGACAAAAGTGTCCTTGGCTCCGTTGACGATTTAGGTGATGATGACGATGATACTGGAGAGGGAAATGAGGAAATTGAAGTGGATTTGACAAAAACTTCGGCTAAGGTGCAAGAAATCCTTTTTACAGCAAGTATCTATTGGAGTCCATCAGATGCAAATGACCCTGTGAATGCTCCACGAATGAAGTATAATTTTGGTCAGGTTCGTGATGCATATATTCAGATTAAGAATGCAATAAATGGAGAGGTTATTTGCCGTTATGATTTGGATGAAGACTTCTCTACCGATAAAGGTGTTGAATTTGGTCGTTTGTATCGTCGTGGTTCTGAATGGAAATTCCAGGCAGTAGGTGAGGCTCATAAAGATGGACTAGAACCTATTTGCAGAAAGTATGCTTCTAAATTTATGTAATTATGGCAATCATTCTAGAAAAGAGCGGTGATACTCATCGTATTAATTTGGAAAAGCCTACAGCGGGCAAACCTTCTGCAGGTGAGATTGTTATCAATCTTGACTGGAGTAAAGGGGGATTTTTCAAAAATCTCTTTGGTAATGCCATTGATCTGGATTTAGGCTGTTATTATGAATTGCGTAATGGCAAGAAAATGCTGATAGATGGTTTGCAATTTTCTCATGGTAGAGGAGGTGATCGTCATCATGTGACTCGCCAAGGTTGCTATGATATGGCTCCTTATATATGGCATCAAGGCGATGATCGTGGAGGTGGTGCCTCTTCAGGAGAAACCATTCTTGTGAATCCTGTAGGTATCAATGAAATCAAGCGCATTATAGTTTATACCTTTATTTATGAAGGCGTAGCTAAATGGTCGGAGACGAATGCTGTTGTAAAAGTCAAAGTTCCAGGCAATCAAGATGTCATCGTGAAAATGGGGCAACAGTACAGTGACAAAAAGTTCTGTGCAATAGCCCAGCTAGATTTTGCTGGTGATAATTCTATTACAGTGAAGAAACTGGTAACATTTCATGATGGACATCGTGATTGTGACAAACAATATGGATGGGGATTCAATTATAGTCCTGGCAGTAAAGATTAATTATTTAAACTTGAGAATTATGGCAATAAAACTTGAAAAAGGACAACGCATTAATCTTGAAAAAGAGACTGGTGCGAAATTGACCAACTTTTGTGTTGGTTGTAACTGGGGAGCTATCATTAAGAAAACTTTCTTTGGTTTGTCTACATCTGTTGTAGATGTTGATTTGGATCTTAGTTGTATGATGTTTGATGCTAATGGTAATGTGGTTGACCATATTTGGTCTCCTTTATATCAATTCAATGGCAAACTACCTCAAGGCAAGTTGGATTCAAATGATCGTGCTCTTCATCATACAGGTGATGACCTAACAGGTGATCAAAATGGAGATGATGGTCTTGACAATGAGATTATTACTGTTGACTTGAATCGTGTCAGCTATAATGTGAACTCTATCGTGTTCTTTTTGAACATATATAATAATAATGAATATAGTGGTGATTTCTCAGGAATTCCATATGCTTCTATTCGTATGTTTGAGGGTACACCTGAAAGACCACCTAAGCAAGTGTTTGCTCAATATAATGTAGCGACTAAGACAGAATGTGTAGGTAAGCGTGCTCTTGTAATGGGTAAGTTGTACCGACGCAATGGTGAATGGAAATTTGCAGCAATCGGTGATGCGTTTGAAGATAGAACTATCGGACAAACCATTGTTCGTGTGGCAAGAGATTATTCAAAGTAAAATGTTTATAAAATGAGAAGATTACCTGTATATCTACTCCTCGACACTTCGGGTTCTATGTATGGTGAACCTATCGAGGCAGTGAAAAATGGCGTTCAAACGCTTATCTCCACGTTGAGAAGTGATCCGTATGCGTTGGAAACAGCGTATATCAGTATTATCACTTTTAATACATCTGCACAGCAGGTTTCACCTCTTACAGAGTTGGCGGCATTCCAACAGCCAAACATTGATGCAAGTGGTTGCACAGCATTAGGTGGTGCGTTGGAACTACTATCGCAGAAGATAGATAGTGAGATTACAAAGACCACAGCTGAGGTAAAGGGAGATTGGCGACCATTGGTTTTCATTATGACAGATGGTGAACCGACCGACTCTATTACAAAGGGACTTGAGGAATTCAAGAAGCGTAAGTGTGGTATGGTTGTAGCTTGTGCTGCTGGTCAAGGTGCTAATACCAATACGTTGAAGCAAATCACAGAAAATGTGGTTCAGCTAGATACTGCCGATAGTGCGACTATCAAGGCTTTCTTCAAATGGGTCTCAGCTTCAATCAGTACAAGTAGTAAATCTGTTGAGGATACTGCTTGTGAGGCTACTACAATGAGTGAGTTGCCACCTCCACCACCAGAGGTTAATATCGTAGTATAAATTTTATTAAGGATGGTGCTCTTTCGTAAGAGCATCATCTATAATTTAATCTTTAAACAAATTATGAGTAGAAGATTACCTGTTTATATATTGATAGATACTTCTGGTTCCATGAAAGGTGAACCTATAGAGTCTGTGAAGGTGGGACTGTCGGATATGATAGCATCTTTGCGATTGGATCCATACGCTTTGGAAACGGCTTGTATCAGTATTATAACATACGATAAGGATGTCAAGCAAATTCTTCCTTTGACCGAATTGGAGAACCTTCAATTGCCGGAGATTGCTTGTCCTGAAGCTGGACCGACTCACATGGGAGCTGCTTTGGAATTGTTGTGTCAACGATATGATGCAGAGGTGAATATGGGATCTAAAGAGCAAAAAGGCGATTGGATGCCATTATTGTTTATCTTGACAGATGGAAAACCTTCGGATTTGTTGGCATACGATAATGTGATACCAAAGGTCAAAGCACATCAGTTCACAAATATTGTGGCTTGTGCTGCAGGACCTAAGGCAAAAACAGAACCTTTGAAGAAGCTTACTAACAATGTTTTTACACTTGACACAATGGATAGTAATACATTCAAGAAGTTCTTCCAATGGGTATCAATCAATATCATTGGAGGTGGTAAGACGATGGGAGTTACAGACCAGGTAGAACTGCCTGCACCTCCAACAGTAGTAAATTTAGTGGTGTAAGGTTATATGAATTGCAAGATAGTGGGATATGAATATAAAACTCTTGAGGTAACATTAGCACCAGGAGAGTCTTTTTATGCAGAGCGAGGAAGCATCGTTTATGTTGATGAGGCTTTGCAGCGTGATGTGGAGTTTAATGGAAGTGGTTCTGGCAATGGTGGATTGGGAAGCCTTTTGGGAGGTGTCTTGAAATCAGCGTTATCAGGTGAGTCTATTTTGATAATCCGTTTCTATAATCCTACAAATACGGAGAGAAAAATGGTACTTTCTGGTAGTTGTTGTGCTCTCGTTCCTATTAGATTGCAAGGAGAAAACTTAATCTGTCGTCGTGGACATTATGTTGCATCCACGAATAAGATAAACTTGAACCTTAATATAAGTCTTCAAGGATTATTGGGTGGAGTAGGACTTTTCCAAAAGATAGATGGTAATGCTACTGTTTTTCTTGATTCCCTTGGTTCCCCAATAGAAAAGATTCTGGGTAATGGTGAAACAATTGAAATAGATGAAAATCATATCGTAGCCTTTCAAGGTTTCTCTCCTTCACAGATTCAGGCAGGTTGGTCTGTTGGTAATGTCTTTCGAGGAGAGGGATTGAGTTTAATGAAGGTGACAGGACCTGGTAAGGTCTATCTGAGTCCTCTACCGATGATAGTCTATAAAAATAACTAACAATAACAAAACAATGAGAAGATTACCTATATATTTCCTCGTTGACGTATCAGAGTCAATGGTAGGAGAGCCAATCCAGCAAGTGCAGGATGGTATGAGAATGATAGTTCAAGAATTGCGTACCGATCCGTATGCTCTTGAAACAGCATATATATCAGTGATAGCTTTTGCTGGTAAAGCAAAAAGTGTAACGCCTTTGACGGAATTGTATAAATTCTATCCTCCAACGTTTCCTATTGGTGGAGGTACGTCTTTAGGTGCTGCTCTTAACTTTTTGATGGATGATATGGACAAGTCGTTAGTGAAGACAACCTTGGAGAAAAAAGGTGATTGGAAACCAATCATTTTCCTCTTTACAGATGGAACTCCTACAGATGATCCAACTCCAGCTTTCACTCGTTGGAATCAGAAGTATCGTCATTCAGCTAATATTGTAGCAATATCTATCGGTGATAATGCGAATACGCAGTTGCTGGGACAAATATCAGATAATGTGCTTCGTTTGAATAATACTGATGAAATTTCGTTCAAGTCATTCTTCAAATGGGTTACTGCTTCCATCAAGGCAACAAGCGTTTCTGTGACGGATATGGGTGATGATGAAGTAAAGTTGGCACCTACATCTGGTATAAATCTTGAAAAGGTAGATACTTCTAAGCCTTGTATCATAGATGAAAATTTTGTAGTGTTGGTAGGCAAATGCTCCAATACCAAGAAAACTTATCTCGTAAAATATGCAAAACGAATGGCAGAGTACAAGGACATGGATTACGGAAACCTTGGCTTATTGAAGAATGAGTTTAAGTTGGTTGGTGCTTATCCTATAGATGAAGAAACATATAATAGCTTGTCTGATGGAAATTCTAACCAGAGTATCAATACAACAGCTTTGCGTGGTGTACCAACCTGTCCTTGTTGTGGCGCACAATTAGGTGTAGTGGTCTGTGAATGTGGTAATATTATGTGTTCAGACGGAAATACGACAGCTTGCCCTTGGTGTGGTATGGAAGGCTCTTTGGGTGAAATTGCTGCAGGTGGAGCTGATATAACAAGAGGAAGAGGATAAAGCTATGAATGTAGAAAAGATAATAGATATAGTTTGTCAAGGGAAGAACGACGAGAAGGTGGAAGACTTCTTGAAGTTCCTTTCAGACAAATTGTGGAATCTATATAAAGAACATCTGATGGACAATATTTTAGTTGCAGAAAATAAAGTAAAGTCTTTAGCATTTTCGATACCGAATGCTAAAGAAGGAAAGGAATATTCACAGACTGTGAACGTTCCTGATGAAAATATGGTGCTTGTTGAAGTAAGCGGCATATCAGAAGAAATGCATGGTTTAACGATAACTGTGGCGGAGGATGGACATAGTTTTACTATTAGTGGTTTACCAACTTTAGAACCATTACGTAATGGTGGTACAGCAACGGCAGAATCAACATTTGAACTGACGCTATGCTATAAATATAAAGGTATATTTTTGCCAGAAGATAGACCCGTCTTAGAACGTAAGATTCCTTTTGTCATCAATCAAGACCCACGTAAATTGTGGAAGAATTTACCTGTGGATTGGGAAAATATGCCTGAACCACGTTATCAGAATGAAGATGTACAATGTGAATATGTGAAGGTTGAGGCTCTGGATGACGGTGCTCCTCAAAAGGATATTGTAGCTGCCAGCAAGCGTGGCCGTTCGCATGCCCAAGAAGCAAAACCTCGTGATGACCATTTCAAAATGGCTCATCTTGAAAATGGATGGTATATTATGGCTGTTGCTGATGGAGCTGGTTCTGCTACCTTCTCTCGTGAAGGTTCTCGAATAGCTTGTGAAACGGCAGTCGATTATTGCAAGGAGCAATTGTTGGATAGTAAGAAATTTGAAGAAGAGATAGATACATATGACCAGTTTAAGGAAGACAGCGAAAGCGAGGCTCGTAAAATGGTTGGGGATTATATCTACAAGATTGTTGGTACGGCTGCCTTTCGTGCTCAAAAAGCAATTTATGCTGAGGCTGCTGCACATAATCAACCAACAAAGATTTATGCTACGACTTTATTGTTGACGATTTGCAAGAAGTTTAGTTATGGCTGGTTTGTTGCTTCTTTTTGGGTTGGCGATGGTGCAATATGTCTCTATGACAAAGAGATGCATACCGTAAAATTACTTGGTGTACCTGATGAGGGAGAGTTTGCTGGTCAAACTCGATTTTTGACAATGCCAGAGATATTCAAGGATGCGACAGCTTTATACCAGCGTCTTCGCTTTTATATAGTTCCAGACTTTACTGCATTGTTCTTGATGACAGATGGCGTGAGTGACCCAAAGTTTGAAACAGACGCAAACTTGAATAATCCTGATAAATGGGATGCACTTTGGAATGATTTAAAGGAAAATGGGGTGGATTTGTCTGATGATAATGAAGCTGCCAAAGAACAACTTCTTAAATGGTTAGACTTCTGGTCACCAGGTAACCATGATGATAGAACTATTGCAATATTGTATTAGAAAAGTATATTATGGCAAACAAAGTAATATTAAAGGCATCTGATGGCACAACCGTTGAGTTTTATGATGAAATCAAAGCTCAAGGTGGTGTCAAGGATGTTTATTTTTCAATAGACAAGACATACGTTGTCGCTTTTTATCGAAAGACTCTTTCACCAAGTGATAAAAATCGTTTGGAAAATATTGTAGGCCCTTACCATAAACGAATATTTGAGACTGTAGAGGGTAAATATTGGAAAGACTATTTAATTATGCCAGATCGACTTGTTGAATGGAATGGAAAGATCGGTGTGGTCTTACCCTTTTATCCAAGTAAGTATTTCTTTAAAGGTGGGCCCTTTGATGGTAAGGAAAAAGAAGGTAAATGGTTTGCATCTGCAAAATTGAGAAATCGTTTTGTCCCAGCAGACCAAAAGGGTACTTGGCTTTCTGATTTACACATGTGTTTAAAACTAGCTCGTGCTGTCAGAAGGTTGCATGCTGCCGGTCTTGCTCATTCTGATTTATCGTATAAAAATGTGCTTGTAGATCCTATTTCTGGTAATTCTTGTATTATTGATGCTGATGAATTGGTTGTTCCTGGAAAATATGATGCAGGAGTTTTAGGTACACCTGATTTTATAGCACCTGAGGTTATGGAAACCAAAGGCTTGAAGATTGGCGATCCTAATAAAAAACTTCCGAGTATCGCAACAGACCGTCATGCTTTAGCTGTGCTCATATATATGTATTTGCTAAATCGTCATCCTCTGCGAGGTGGCAAAGTATGGGATATAGATCCTGCAAAAGATGAAGAGTTGTCGATGGGAGAAAAGGCTTTATTTATAGAGCATCCGACAGATAAGACAAATCGTGTAAAATCTCAAGATCTAGATAAGAGTCAGTTGCCACAAGGTGACCCTACAAAACTACCATATACAATTTGTGGTCCGTATTTGAAAAAGTTATTTGATAGAGCTTTTATAGATGGACTTCATAATCCTTCTGCTCGTCCAAGTGCTGCCGAATGGGAAGATGCTTTGGTTAAAACTTGTGATCTGGTTCAACCTTGTCAAAATCCGAAATGTGAGGCGCATTGGTATGTCTTTGACAATACTACCAAGCCAAGATGTCCTTTCTGTGGAACAGAATATAAAGGTCAATTGCCTATTCTCAATTTCTATTATGCACCTTCTCACGGAAAGTATATGTCTGAGAATTACAGATTGATGGTGTATGATAAGCAGACTTTGTATAAGTGGCATTCTAATCGTCTTGTTTCTGCAAATGAGAAAACGACAGATGAGGATAAAAAACCTGTAGGTGATTTCCATTTCTTTAATAATCAATGGATTCTCATCAATCGCCGTTTGCCAGATATGTATGATGCGACGGATAAAAAGCCTATTGGTATTGGGGAATATGTGCCTTTGACAGATGGTAGGCAGATATTGCTTGATAAGAGTCAGGGAGGTAGATTAATAGTAGTACAACTTGTAAATAATTAATATTATGTTTTTGGGCGGTATCTTTTGGGGGCTTATTGGTGGAGATGAAGATTGGACAACTAAAGTGTTTTTGGCACTCATAATTATTTGTGGAATCTTGTTGTTTGGTTTGATAAAATTGGGTTGGAATAAGTTAATGGATAAACTCTTTGGATAAGATGGTTATTTATGTAATCCGCAACAATCATCGCTTTGGACCATACGATGAGCAAACTTTGCTCTTGTATGTGAACAATGGACAGGTGCTAAAACAAGACAAGGCTATTGCTGATAGTGATAGCTTTGAACGGACAGTTGGCTTTTATTTGAAACGAGCTAACTTGAAGAGTCATGTCCAAAACAAAGGAAATGTATTAGCACAGTTGTCTGCGATAGGTTCGGAGTTAATATTCCCGAAAGCCAAGTTGTTTTCCAAGCAATTCCTTTCAGATCAGCGATTCTTAATCTTGGCTTTAGTGGGATTGTTGCCAATGATTATCATGACCATACCATTAGGAGGATTTTTCATTTTTTATGAGGTCTCATTGTACTTCTCAATAATTTGGGTTTTGTTCTTCTATGCTTGTTTCAAAACTCATCAGGTCAAGTTGAAGACAACTTTGAATGTATTCTTTTTGACTCAACTTTGTGTGTTTGTTGCATGGGATTTGTTAGGATTACCTAAAGTCAATCCTTTCTATGCTTTTACAGGTGTGCATTTTCCTTTTAATCTTCTTGGGTACGTCTTTGGAGTTGGACTTACGGAAGAATTCGGAAAGATGATACCGCTCCTTATTATATTAAGGAAGGCAAAGGAACCGTTAATACCTCAAACGATGGTGTTTTATGGCTTGATGGCAGGAATCTCTTTTGGAGTTTTTGAAGGAGTTCAATATCAGATGACGGTAAATGCTGAGCAGACGTATGATGTTTCGTTCTTCCTGAACATTGCAAGATTGACAAGCTTGCCGTTCCTTCATGCTTGTTGGTGCGGTATTGCAGGTTATTTCTTGTCGTTTGCTCATCTCTATCCAAAGTATAGACGAGGATTATATGTTCTTGCAATCAGTATTCCTGCTATAGTTCATGGGTTATATGATTCCTTTGCTGATTTAGGGGCTATTTCGCTTGTTATGGTGTTCTTGGGTTTGATGCTTTTGATGATGTATTTGAAACAAAGCGTTGATTATCAGTCGAAATTAAGGCAATAAAGAATGACTTATAACCTTGCATGCAAATGTTAGTGTAAAAGAGTGTATAGTGAGTGTAACGTTAGGGGTTCTCGGTCTTGTTGAAAGAAAAGCAATACCTTTGCACCAGAAAATAAAAATAATAACAATTAAAAAATCAAGATTATGGGTATCTTTAATATCTTTAACAAGAAAAGTGATAACGAGAGCGCAGCTACAGTTTCACTTCCAGTAGTAGAACCTTCTGAAGCAAAGGAGGTGGTTGAGAGTGTTGCACCAGTAAAGGAAGAGGCTTCAAGAGAGAATAAGCCTTTGACTGTTTCTTATGCAACAGGTTGGCCTATAGATGTTATCTATGGTTATCTTCATAAGAATTATGAGGATAAGGGCTTTGCTGATGCTATGGTCAAGAGTGACTTGGCTTTCCGTGATTTAAATATGAGTCTCATTCGTAATAAGATACTCATGGTGTTTAGAGAAATCAACCTCAACTATGATGTAATGAAGCAAGACTTGCAGGTTCGTATTGACAATTGTAATGCTGCTGGTTTGTTGACCACCGTTGCTGAAATCGAAAAGACCATGTCGCTGATAAATGCTCACAAAGAAGAGTTGAGTCAACTTGAGTTAGATTTTCGTAATAATGCAAATGAGGCTTCTATTCCATTACAATCCTATGATTGTGGATTCTTGAGAGGTATTGCAACAATTGCGATGAGTGGTGCTAAAGGTACGCCGATTTCACATATGCAGAATGTGAACAATATAGCATCTAAGCAAGCTATTGCATAGTTATAGTTGAACTTTAAAAACGAATGTCTTATGAACTGGTGGATTAAATTTGGTTGCAAATTGACAGGTTGGAGTTCAAGTGTTTTGGCTCAGTGCTCTGAGGCAAGTAAAACACAGTTAAGCAAATATACCTCTGCTTTGCTCATCTTGATGATTGTATGGAGTATTACAGGCTTTTGCTTCGCTCAAAGGTATATTGGACTTCCTGTTTGGGGATGCATTTTAGTTTCATTGGTATTCATTACCATCGTGATTATGATCGAACGCCAAATTCTCTTGGCCTTGCACCCAACAAAAAAGTTAGTTGCTTTCAGGTTTGTAATAGCTATTATTATGGCAATTGTTGGCTCTACAATCTTTGACCAGACAATGTTTGGAAAAGATATAGACAAGCAGATGGCTACCACGATAGAACACCAAACACAGACTCTTACGCAGAAGAGAGTAAGTAACATCGATAGTAAGTTGCTGGCATTCCAAGAGGAAAAGGATTCCTTGGATAAAGTCAATTCGGAATTGCAAGCAGACATTAATGCTCATCCTTGGATTGTTCAAAAATCAGTGACCAACAGTCAAGATAGACTTGTTGTCAATGGAAAAATTAAGGTGGTAAACAATCCATCTGTGACAACCAATCAGGTCGCAAATCCAAAACAATCAGTAGTTTCTACTAATAATGAAAAGATAAAGCAAATTGTTTTGCAAGAGATGGATTTAAACAAGAAAAGACTGACTGTGGAGGAAGATACGAGAAAGGAATGCCAGGCTAATGTCGGATTTCTGGAGGAATTGGAGGCAATGGTGTCTATAGTGACGACTCGTAAGGTCGCAGGAGCGTTTTATCTCATTTTCTTTATGTTGTTGATGAGTTTGGAGCTTTTCGTTGTCACAAGTAAAATGGGAGACCAAGAATGTGATTATGAAATGGCAATAAAAGGAGCTGAAAAAGTAAAAATGGCTCAGTTTAATATGGCTTTTAATAGAGTGCAAGCAAAATAATATTCAAATTAATATATTTGAAATGTAATCTTGCAATCAATATATTCATTGATGATGATAATAAGGTGTAACGTTTTAGAAAATGAGCAAAATATCAAAAATGTAGATACCTTTGCATCAGAAAAATAAAGTAACAACAAATTAAAAGTAATAATTATGAAAAAGTTTATAGTAGCATTGGTTGCAATGATTGCAACATCAACTGTATCTTTTGGTCAGTCTTATAACTACAATAGTCGTAGAAATGTAACGTATTCTTACGGTGTGAACACTAATACGACAACAGTTAGTGGCTATACTCGTAGTAATGGAACTTATGTAAATGGTTATACTCGTACTCAACGCAATAGTACCAATCACGATAACTACTCTACATATGGTAATCACAATCCATATACAGGTACAATAGGAAGTCGTGCTAGAGACTATTCTACACAGTCTTATAACTATGGCTCTGGATATACTGTTCAGACTGGTAGCCGTGGAGGACAGTATTATGTGAATAGCCGTGGCAATAAGGTTTATGTGCCCAAGAGATATTAAAAAGTTTCGGTAGTGTTGAGTAAAATATAGTTCTCGGACAAAGTAATATAGATATGGCTATAAATTTAGATAAGAAAGAAAAGAAGAATAGTTGCCTAATACCATTTTTGGTTGTTTTGGTAATTATTGCCGCTTTAGTTGCAGGTATTGGCTTGTTATGGGGAGTAACTGGTTATATATGGTTCTTGAGAATTTTAGGAGTCATATTTGCTTTTGTCGCTTTCTGTGGATTAAGTTCCGCAAGTGGAGTTGGGTGTTTGATAACTATAATATGTGGTATATTTGCTGCATTATGCTTTTGGGGAGGCAATACAATAGAAAAAAACTATGCAGAGTCTATGCCGTCTGTGAGTACTTCATTTTCCGATGGCTCTGATGTTAGTTCGCAAACTCCAACGTATGAGAACGAAGTTTCTTCACAAATAGAGGAAGATAGTCCTTACATAGATAATCGTTTGCAAACTGGAGATAGTCCTTATAAAAATATAAGATTATCTGGTAATGAATCGACTATTAAGGTTAAGACACCAGCAGGTGATGAGAACGATGTTGTAGTTATCATTAAGCATAATGGTAAAATTGTAAGAAATGCTTACATACAGGGAGGTGACTCTTATCAATTCTCTGTACCAAACGGAACTTATCAAGTGTTCTTCTATGGAGGAAAAGGATGGAATCCAGACAAGAAAATGGCTGGTGGCTATACAGGAGGTTTTATTACTAAAGAGTCCTTCTCGAAAGATAATGCCGTTACTTTGGATTATCAAGGTCTTAACTATGAGCTAATACCACAGCGTAATGGTAACTTTAATACAGAACTGAGTAGTGAAACGGAAATGTTTTAGTGTGATATAAATATGGATTATGAATCATGTCGTGATTTTCTAAAAAGATTGGGCTATGTAATATTAATATGCATTGCCTTTCTTTTTAAATTAGATAATTTTGCATTTATGATAGCATTTATTTTAATAGTAATAGCGTTGTTCTGCTTTTCCTATTATAAGGCAAAGCAGCAAAAGGCAGATCAAGAAATGGATCGTATTATGAATGCGCCAAGTGGAACTGTGAGCGCAGAAGTTTTACCTTTAAACAATAATAATATGGAAGAAAATCAAAATTTAAGTACACGAGACCTTTGTGCCGAAGTCTTGCGTAAGTTAAACTGTGATGTTCAGTTTGATGATGAAAATGAGTATAATATGCATTTCTCATATCAAGGAGAAAATTTTAGCGTGGAAACTTGGGAAGATGGTCTCATGATAACAATTTGGGATACATGGTGGGGAACTGTTGACCTGGATGACCTCGATGAGGTGAGCCGTGTACGTAAAGCTATAAATACTATCAATGTTAGACAAAACTTGACATTGATGTATTCTATAGACGAGAAGAGTCAAAAGTTTGCAGTTCATACAAAACGGCAATGCTTGCTTATTCCTCAAATTCCTCAGATAGAAAACTATATGGTTGCAATGCTTACTGGCTTTTTTGATGTTCAACGTAGCTTTAAAGAGGAGTATGATAGACTGAGATTAGAAGAAAAGGCAAAAGCTAAAGTTTGATTTAAGTGTTCCTTGGCGATTAGAGGAAATTGGGAAAGAGAGAAATAGACAATACGAAAAAGTGTAGCGTATTGTACATAAACAAAAAATCAATTAAATACAATTATATTATGGAACAAAAACATCATTACACAGGCTTGACCGATGCCCAAGTGCTCGAAAGCCGTAGTAAACATGGTGCCAATATCTTGACACCACCTGAGAAAGAACCTCTATGGAAACAATTCCTAGAGAAGTTTGGCGACCCTCTGATTATCATTTTGCTGATAGCCGGAGTGTTGTCTATCGGCATTTCTTGCTATGAGTTTTGGGGATTGCATGAAGGTGCAGAGACTTTCTTTGAACCTGTTGGTATATTTGTGGCTATTTTGCTTGCCACTGGTATCGCCTTTATCTTTGAGTTAAAGGCTGATAAGCAGTTCTCGGTTCTCAACCAAGTTAATGACGACGAAATGGTAGAGGTAATCCGAAATGGAAACACAACTTCTATCAAGAAGAAAGATGTCGTTGTTGGTGATATTGTCGTGTTAAATACAGGTGAGGAGATTCCTGCTGATGGTGAACTTTTAGAGGCGATTACCTTGAATGTTGATGAGTCTTCTTTGACAGGTGAGCCTATTTGCCATAAAACAATTCATGAACAGGAGTTTGATAAGGATGCAACATTCCCTTCTAACCATGTGATGCGTGGTACAAAGGTGATGGAAGGTCATGGTATTTTCAAAGTTTTGGCAGTTGGCGACAAAACGGAAAATGGTAAAGTCTTTGAGGCTGCCCAGATAGATGATAGTGTTCGTACTCCATTAAATGAGCAGTTGGATGGTTTAGCAGACTTGATAACCAAGTTGAGTTATATTTTCGCTGCGCTTATTATCGTTCTCAAACTGATGGTGTTCTTCGGTTGGAGTCCTATTGTTTTGACATTGGCGGTTCCTACAGGCATCTTCTTCTGGATGGTTATAAAAAAGTTTGATGACTGGAGTTGGAAAGCTGTTGTTCCATCAATCATTGGCTATTTTGTGATATTGATGGGTATGGTAGTTTATTTCCATGATACTTTGATGCCGGGTGAGCAAATAGCTAAGTTGATTACATATACGTTGGATACCTTGATGATTGCAGTAACACTTGTGGTTGTAGCGGTACCAGAAGGTTTGCCAATGGCTGTTACTCTGAGTTTGGCTTATAGTATGACTCGAATGATGAAGACCAACAACTTGGTTCGTAAAATGCATGCTTGTGAGACAATGGGTGCTACGACAGTTATCTGTACCGATAAGACTGGTACTTTAACACAGAATCAGATGCAAGTTCATGATACCAATTTCTATGGTCTTTCTGCTCAGACGTTGGGTAATAATAAGGGTAGTCTGTTGATAGAGGAAGGTATCGCGGTCAATTCAACTGCTTCTTTGGATCATTCAGATGCTGAGGCTGTAAAAGTATTGGGTAATCCTACAGAGGGCGCTTTGCTTCTTTGGCTCAAGAAGGCTGGCGTTGATTATCTGAATCTGCGTGAGTCTTCAGAGGTTTTGGAGGAGTTGCCTTTCTCTACGGAGCGTAAGTATATGGCAACAATTGTTAAGTCTTCATTGTTTGAAGGCAAGACAATTCTCTATGTCAAGGGTGCGCCTGAAATTGTAAGTGGCTTGTGCAAGAACATCGAGAACAATGTTTCTAAAACCGATATTGAGAATCAGTTGGTTGAATATCAGAACCAAGCTATGCGTACCCTCGGCTTCGCTTATCAAATGTTTGATGGTAAGGCCGACGTATTCAAGGATGGTAAGGTTGTGGCTGATAATTTAACCTTTATGGGTGTTGTGGCTATCAGCGACCCTGTTCGACTGGATGTTCCTGCAGCCGTTGCAGAATGTATGAATGCCGGTATCAATGTGAAGATTGTTACTGGTGATACTCCTGGTACAGCTAAGGAAATCGGTCGCCAAATTGGTCTGTGGACAGCAAAGGATGGTGATAAGAATATTATTACTGGTCCAGAGTTTGCTGCTCTTTCTGATGGAGAGTTGGATAAGAGAGTCTTGGATTTGAAGATAATCTCTCGTGCTCGTCCTATGGATAAAAAACGATTAGTTGAGGCTTTGCAAAGAAAGAACCAAGTCGTTGCTGTTACTGGTGACGGAACCAACGATGCCCCTGCTTTGAAGGCTGCTCATGTTGGCTTGTCTATGGGTGATGGTACTTCTGTAGCAAAGGAGGCATCTGATATTACCATTATCGATAACTCATTTAGTAGTATTGGCAAGGCGGTGATGTGGGGACGTTCGCTCTATCAGAATATCCAACGTTTCTTGCTCTTCCAGTTGACTGTGAATGTGGCTGCTTGCTTTATCGTTCTTTTTGGCGCATTTATGGGCGAGGAAAGTCCGCTTACCGTAACTCAGATGCTTTGGGTGAACTTGATTATGGATACTTTTGCTGCAATGGCATTGGCATCTTTGCCTCCATCAGAGAGCGTGATGAAAGATAAGCCAAGAGATAGAAATGCCTTTATCCTGAATAAGGCGATGTATCAGAACATCTTGGGCGTAGGTGGATTCTTCTTTGTGTTGCTGCTTGTTTTACTTTATGTCTTTGAGCATTCTAAAATTACGCAGTTAACAGACTTACTCAACGTTCAGTTAGGTGCATCTGATGGTCTTACTCCTTACGAGTTGACCTTATTCTTCACCATCTTCGTGATGACTCACTTCTTCTATCTCTTTTGTGCAAGAGCATTTGAGACAGGTAAGAGTGCGCTTCATTTCAAGGGATGCAAGGGCTTGTTGATTATTGCAATTATCATCCTGGTTGGCCAGATTGCTATGGTTGAGATTCCTGGTTTGCAGAATTTCTTCAATGTAACTGGTTTGAAGTTTGAGGATTGGGTAATCATCATCGTTGGTTCTTCACTTGTGCTTTGGATTCGTGAAATTTGGAGTTTGCTAAAGAAAATCTAAAATAAAATAGAAGGAGTTGCGTTATTCTTTAAGATAGAAGGCGCAACTCTTTTTTATCAATTTCTAAAATTTATAAAGATATGTCTAAGTTTAAAATACCAGGGGTGTCATTCTCCTTAAATCGGGCTTTAGGTATCACGCAAGCAAAACAGAAGTTTGCTCGTGAGACAGGTATTCCAACCTCAAAGGCAGGATTGGAAAGAAAAATTGGTAAGATGGTTCTGAAAGCATTGTTTGGAAAATAATCATGGTGTTACTAAAGAGTTTATCGGATTCATGCAGTGCATTTTTACGTAAAATGGGGAAACTCAAGACAAAGGGGAGGGCAGAATTGCCCTTTCCTACAACTGGTATCATTGGAGCTATCGCTGGCGATTGCTTCGGGGCTGCGTATGAATTTCATCCAGTAAAGCATGGGGACTTCGATATATACAAAGAGCCTCGTTTTACGGATGATACGGTTATGACCTTGGCTGTTGCAAAATGGCTGACGATTGATCCTGAACATACTTATGAGAAGCTCGTGGAGTGTATGAAAGAATTGGGACGGAAGTATATGTTTGTTGGCTATGGGAAGAAGTTCTTGCGGTGGATTATTAGTAGGAAAACGGAACCTTACAACAGCTATGGCAACGGTTCTGCCATGCGAGTAAGTCCATGTGGCTTTTATGCCAAGACATTGGATGAGGCTTTACAGCTTGCTAAGATTTCTGCAGAGGTGACTCATAACCATCCTGAAGGGATAAAGGGGGCGCAGGCTATAGCTGCTTGTATCTTCCTGGCTCGTCAAGGAAAAGACAAGAAGCAAATATGCGATTACGTTGAGGCTCATTTTGAAGGGTACAATCTTCACCGTACTCTTGCAGAAATACGTCCCGATTATGGATTTAAGGTTAGTTGTCAGTCGAGTGTTCCTGAATCTATCATCTCATATCTAGAAGCTGATAGTTATACTTCGGCTATCCGTAATGCCATCTCTCTTGGCGGTGATGCAGATACTATGGCGTGTATGGCTGGAGGAATAGCTGTTGCTACAAGAGGGATGGAAATGCCAAAAGAACTGGCTTATTGTGTATATAATAATGTGCTTGATGATAATCTTCGTCAGATTCTTAATGAGTTTAATTTGTATCTGAAGGAGCATGAAAGGGAATAAGTGTTGTCGTTAAAAAAGTGGAGCTGTGTAATCGGCACAGCACTATTGCTAGATATGGATGATTTTACGATTGGTTGGTTGTATGAATAGAAAAAATATGGAAAATGAAACTATGAAAGAAAGATTCCTCGGCACAATCTTTGGACAAGCTGTAGGAGATGCTTTGGGGCTGAGCACTGAGTTTATGTCCAAGCAAGAGGTGGATCGTTTCTATCCTAATGGGATTGAGGACTATTCTCAAATCGTGCAGGATGATCATCGTCGTCGTTGGCAAAGAGGCGACTGGACTGATGATACCGACATGATGCTGTGTATCTTAGATTCCTTTGTGGCTTGTCAAAAGGTAGATATTCTTGATATTGCCAGAAGGTTTAAAGAATGGATGATGAACGGAGGCATGGGAATTGGTCGGCATACTTATAATGTAATGGCTCTTGGCGACTATACTTCGAATCCACAGAAGGCTGCAGAGATTATCTGGAAAATGGGAAAGAAAAAAGCTGCAGCTAATGGGGCTGTTATGAGAACTTCTGTGGTAGGGCTTCTGAAGGAAAATGTGACTAGTAATGCTGAGAATATCTGTAAGCTAACTCATTTTGATCCACGCTGTGTGGGCTCTTGCGTTATCGTTTCTTCTATCATACATGCTCTTGTCTTTGAAGACAGGATATTGGATTATGAAGAGGTGATTGGCATTGCCAAACAATATGATGAACGAATTGTTCCATTTGTTGACTTGGCATATCATGAAGGTCTGGATTCTTTGTGTCTGGATGATGAAAAGAGTATGGGATATACGCTAAGAACTTTAGGGGCAGCCCTATGGGCTTATTGGCATGCAACCTCGTACAAAGAGGGTATCCTGAAGATTGTTTTATCAGGCGGAGATGCGGATACCAATGCAGCAGTAGCAGGAGCTATCCTGGGTGCTAAATTTGGAATAGACCAAATTCCTGAAGAATGGAAAAGTGGCCTTCTCTATGCTTCTATGCTCCATAACAAGGTGCAGGATCTCTACTTTTATAATCATCGTCATTCCCGAAAAGTGTCATTAATGACAAAAAACGGGAATGTTTAATAGATTTAAACTTTTGGCTTGTTCTTTAGAAATCCATATGTATGTTTTTGTTTCAAAAAGCGCAGAATCCTGCTGGCATCACTGCCAGCAGGATTCTACGCTTTCCCTATTAATTTCTTAAATATGTCGTCTGCAAAATGAACTCAATTGATCTCTACAGAACTCTCTTGTGATTTCTTGTTCAGCATTTGTCTGCTGTTTAGTTTCTGTAGCCTCCTGCTGTTGACTAATAATTCATTCCGAATGTCCAGAGAGGAATGATATTGCCGAAACCGGTTTCAATATCATCTTTTACGATATATCCCTCTTCTGCCTCGGTTATCTGCTTCTGACCTTTCTTCTTGCCACCTATCTCAAAGGTCTTGCCGTCTATCAGAAAATCAGAGATGGGAGAATTGTAAACGGTATGGTTCACTCTCATCTGATTAAAGAAAAAGGTCTCACGTTGATTTCCTATATCGGGAGTTTCAGATGTGAGGGCGAAAGAGAGGTTTGTATTGTCGAGATATACTTTTTCAACCTTTCCCAGACCTCTTACTCCCTTTGGTGAATCGTGGAGTTGGGCGATGAGACCTGCCTTTTCCATAAGTTCAAAGTAGTCGGGAAGCAAGCCGCGGTCTGCCTTGATGATTGTTGCGATGGTGCTCATGTTAGGCTTGAATGGCACACTGTCTGCTATCACCTGCATCAGTTCCTTCAATTTCCTCGATATGGTTACTGTGTAGTTGGCATATTGGGGAATGTCGGTTTCCAATGTTATGCTTACTACCTGGTTTAAGCGCATCTTATAGCCCTCGTCTTCATAAAAAGGATAGTACCCCTGGCGCAGATATTCGTTGAAGAGGGATAGGGGATGGTCTATCTCTATCGGCAACTCTACCTCATGATTAACGATTTGCTCCAATGTGTAGGCTGGTAGGTCGATTCCTAGTTTCATGCCAATATATTCTCTAAACGACAGACCTTGCATTTTATAGACGAGGACACGACGGCTTAAGTCGGCGGTTCCCTGATAGATGTCAAGCACTGATGATCCTGTAAACACTACTTGCAGGTCGGGCAGATTATCGTATATCATCTTCAGCTCCGTTGCCCATCCTTTATATTTATGTATTTCGTCGATAAAGAAATGCTTGCCGCCAAGTTGATTGAACTTCATTGCAGTTTCAAAGAGTGTATGATTGGCGAAATAGATGGATTCGGCACTCACATATAGGGTGTCCTTCAACTTGAGATTCTGCTTGATGTACTGCAAGAGGAGTGTGGTCTTACCCACGCCACGAGGTCCCACAAGGGCTGTCATCCGATTCTTCCATGGAATCTGATGATACATATATCTTACGTATCGGGTGTCTGTACGTTTGATGAGATTGTCGGATAATTGCTTCAATAATTCCATATTTCTTCTGTTATTAATTCATTTATTTGAATGCTTTTTAGCATTTTTGGTGCAAATATACGAAATTTGTGGTAAATTTCCTACAAATATACGAGAAATTTGTGGTAAAAACACCACAAATTTCTCTATTTGGCTTATAGAAGCTCTCTTGCTATCCAGGCACAGGCTTCGGCATCTGCCAGGGCATTGTGGTGCATGGTAAGATCGTAACCGCAATAGGCGGCTACGGTCTGGAGCTGATGGTTGGGGAGGAGAGTGCCCAGCTTTCTTCGGGAAGCACGGCAGGTGCAATGGAATTCGTAGCCGGGATATTCCATCTGATACATCTGGAATACGGCCTTCAGGCATCCTTCGTCGAAGGGGGCGTTGTGGGCTACCAGGGGCAGCCCCTCTATCTTGGGCGCTATCTCTGCCCAGACTTTCGGGAAGACATCCGCATTCATCGTGTCTTCAAGAGTTAACCCGTGAACCCGGGTGTTCCAATAAGAGTAATACTCCGGTTCGGGCTTGATGAGGCTGTAGTAACTGTCTGCTATTTCACCATCCCTCACTATCACAATGCCCACCGAGCAGACGCTTGTACGCTGCTGGTTGGCCGTTTCGAAATCTATTGCTGCAAAATCTTTCATTCCCTTATCCTCTTTTCCAATACCTTCTGCAGATTATCAGAAGGATTCATCCCCAGCTTCTTTCGGATATTGCCACGCTGGGTGGTGATATTGGATTCTGTCTTATTGAGCAGGATACCGATTTCACTCAACTTCTTATTCTGCAGGATGAGATAACAGATTTCCCTTTCAGATGAACTCAATTCCGGAAAAACACGCTCCAGATTCTGCTTGCTCAATTCCCGGGTCTGAATATACTGCAATACATTATCTATCACATTCTTCTGCGATGCCTCACCCAGCAAATCCAGCAAATGCTCGGTCTGCTTCACATCATGCCGCTCCTTGGCCAATGCCACGTATGCCTTAATCTGCTTCTTGTTGATTCTCAACACCTGGAGCAGTTCCTTCTCTTCTCGCTGCAATATTTTATTGGCATTTACCAGATACTCGCCATTTCGGGCAATGCCCAGACTCAGCACACTGATAAACAGCAGTATCAACAGCATCATAAAGAAATAATTACGCAGCGATTCATTGCCCGTAACTATCACACAGACTAGATAAACTCCCAAGGCTATGCCTACCAGCCAGCGGGTAAGACGAGCCTGATAAGCTGCCAGCGAGAAAAACATGTTGCCGGCAAGAATGAGCATGTTGATGAGAATTACCATCGTATTATCTTTCAATGTAGGCACGAAGGCACTATACAGAATATCCATGCCTATGAAAACCTGGGTTGCTACTGCAAGGAAGGTTATCCCTTTCACCACCCCTATCTTACCCAAGAGATAGGCAGCGAACGAGGACACCACAACTACCAGAAAGACGATGTTAGATGCTGTAAAAAATGGATCGAAGGCTCCCGACAACCCCAGGATATTAGACAGGATGCCTAGATAAAGCATCACGGCAAAACATACCAGAAGCCACTGGCGCTGGCGATCGAGGTAATTGGATTCCCTCTTCAGCAAGGAGAATTCCAACCTGCGTAACTTGGTTCTTATTGAGTTCTTTGCTTTCATACTCCGTAGGGATATATTCATTATTGATAGATGAATTGCTTAGCATAACCTTGCATTGCTTTGCTTGGCATTGCTTTATTATTGTGCAAAGATAATAAAAATCTGTGATTTTGACGGTTTTTGAGGTTATTTTTTCCCGTTTTCCTAAAAAATCAGTATTTTTCAGGTTATTTTTTCCCATATCGAACCTTATTTTCCATTACTTTTGCATCGAAAAATAAAATGAATCATTCATCTTTTAAATATCACTAATTATGAAAAGAAACAATACTTTCAACAGCAAGCGCATTCAGTGGCTAATGTTTGCATGCTTAACTTTCTGCTTTACCTTCTTCATGGTTATGGTGTCTTCGTGCAGCGATGATGACCCTGAAGAAGTATACAACCAGGCTCACTATCAGGACGTACCGGCCAGTCTGCTGACCGATGCCAAGAAACTGGAGATGGTAAGGTCTATCCAGGACTTGAAAGACGGAAGATTCTTCTATCTTGACTATACGGAGGATTATAAACTCCCTACCATATCAGGATTCAATCTCACCGACAACACCCATCTGATTGGTGCCGTATTGAAAACCCTCTGCGACAAGACGCCATCCTGGCTCAAGGCAAGGGTTAAGCTGGATGCAGGCTGCAGTGCCTTTGCCGTGACGACACCCGATACGGGCGATTATCTGATGGGGCGCAACTTTGATTACTCCCATGATAACGAACCGATAGCAGCTGCCCTGGTTCGCACGGCACCCGAAGGCGGACTGAAATCCATCAGTATGGTGGATGCCTACTGGATAGGTTACCGACAGGATCTCTGGCATTACATTCTATATAACAAGGCTGAGTTTGAGAAGAATAAGACGCAAGACCTATCCTATATCATGGCATTCCCATATCTCCTGATGGACGGTATGAACGAGGCTGGCTTTGCCGTTTCCGTGCTCCATCTCGACGGCAAACCGACCCAGCAGGCTAGTACGGGAAAGAAATTGACTACAACCGTTGCCTTGCGCATGATGTTGGATCATGCCAGAACTGTGGATGAAGCTCTCAAGATTCTGGACGGATATGACCTCTGGATACCGGATAACGACGGCAACTATCATTTTTACATGGCAGATGCCACGGGCCGTTATGCCATCGTAGAATTCGTGTATGACAAGGAGCATCAGAGCAAGATTTACATAGACGATGAATATACGGGTGAGGATGGCAAGACTTATTTTAAATATCCTGACATTTTACCAAACACCCGCGAGGTGATAGAAAAGCGCTATGCCAGCAACTTCTATGTATCTGAAACCATGGCATGTTCTGATAAAGGTCCGAAGCTCTCGAACCACGGCAAGACCCGCTATGATATGATGGAATTCGTCATCAAGCAGAACAACAATCAGTTGTCTGAGGAAGGAGCCATGAATCTGCTCAATGGCGTGAGTCAGGCAGAAACTCCGGGCAATCCTACGAGCCATACCCAGTGGTCGGTGGTGTATAATCTTTCTCAGCGCAAGGCTACGGTCTGTGTGAATCGAGACTATAAGAATAAATTTACGTTCAACTTAAAATAGGCAGAAAATCTTGATAAGGCTGCCAGTGAATTCTTTAATCATTTAATTCTTTAAAATCAATACTCTGTTAATTCTTATGTAATCGATTGAAAATGA